>JBKPDU010000065.1:0-8751 GCA_046728055.1 Actinomycetota bacterium
GTCCGGAGGCTACGGCGACATACATCCCCACGCCGGGCACGCCCCAGGGCGCAGGCGCGGGGCCCACGATCTCCGATCCATCGTCCGCACGCGGTGTGTACGAGGCGGATGGCGTCACGTTCGACTCGGCCGGGATCTGGCGGGTCCAGGTGACCGCCGACATCGGCGAAAGCGGGATCCAGACGGCCGGGAAGGCATTCATCGTTCAGGCGAAGCCAGCCCTGCCGGCCCCGGGCCAACGCGCCCTGCGAACCGAGAACCTGACGATCCACTCCAAGGGAGTACCGCTCGGAGCCATCGACTCACGGGCGGTGACTGATGGAAGGATCCCGGACCCCGAGCTACACCAGTGGACCATCGCGAACGCCCTCGCCGAGCACCGGCCGATCGTGGCGGTGTTCGCCACGCCCGTGTACTGCATGAGCCGGTTCTGCGGGCCCGTGACCGACGCGGTGGACGAGCTGTGGCGCCGGTACGAGGATCGAGCCGTGTTCATCCACGTCGAGATCTGGCGGAATCACAACAAGCAGGTCGTCAACCAGGCCGCCGCCGACTGGCTCCTCCGGAACGACGACCTAACCGAGCCATGGCTGTACCTGATCGGGGCGAACGGCACGATCCTGGACCGGTGGTCGAGCCTGTTCGACGTCCAGGAGGTGGCGAGGGAACTCGAGCAGCTCCCGCCGATGAAGGGCTAGCCGGCAGACGAGGTTCTGCTCCTCGCTGCCGTTTCGAGCACATCGGAAGCTGGGGGTTCGATTGCGACCTCCACTACCGGAACCCGTGTCTCCCCTCTGGGGCGGAACACGAATGCCAGGCCGTACAGTCCCGCGACGACCAGGAGCAGCGCTCGATAACCCACGACGAGTGCACCGTACTCCAGCAGCCCACCGACCATCGCACCGAGAAGGTTCGCCCCGAAAGCGACCACCGAGGATCCCACGTCTTTGAATCGCTCCGCGAAGATTAGATTCGCTATGAAGACCGGTGCGAACGCGACCGCGGTCGAAGCGAAGAACCGAGGAACGACGGAGAGAGACAGCAATTGCTCTGGGGACACAACCCAGGCAACCGCGAGCCCCGCCGCGAGCGCAACGTAGAGATGACCGGGGTTCTTGAAGGAGAAGCGCTTAGCGATCTCGATTGCGGCCAAAACCGTGATGAGGATCCCGGCGAAGACCAAAGCATTCACGAACCACGTCGTACCGAACAGAAGCGCGAACTGGACGACACTCTTCGTCTCCAAGAGGAGGAACGCCGACCCCATGAAGAACAAGTCCAGGTACCTCCTCATCTCACGGAGGGGACCGGAGCTCAGCCTGACGGCCAGCAAGGACAGGATCAGGATGAGAGCAAGGGTCAGGAGATAGATCGGGGGAATGCTGCGGGTTCGGAGGTAGACGAAGGGGTAGTCGTCGGTGGCTGGGGAAGGGACTCCCAACTCGCCAGGCTGCCACACAGTTCTGCATGAGACCCGCCGAGGATCAACGCTCGTTGTCAGAACCGCGAAGTGCCCAACTCGCCCAGTTGAATCGATGCAAGGAGGATGTCCGTAAACCTGCTCCAACGTCCCTGCCAGCCGATCGACCAGCCACTGCTCGCGGTAGTAGTTGTACATCGTGAACACACCATCGGACGTGAGATGGTCCTTCGCCACCAGCATGGCTTGGGTGGTGAAGAGGTAGCTCTCGAGTCGGAGCGCGGACTGGCCTGCTATGAGTGTCAGGGAGTCCGGAAGCGCGAACACGATGAGGTCGTATTGCTGGTCGGACTGCTGTAGGAAGGCCCTCCCGTCGTTGATATAGACGTGGACCCGAGGATCCTGGTAAGGGCGATCGGGGTTCAACGCCCTCCCCAGCCTGTAGAGGCGTTGGTCGATCTCGACTGCGTCCACACGACTCGCGCCATGTGCGAGGGCGATCGCGACATCGCCGCCGGTTCCCGCACCGATCACCAGTACGCGATTTAGGTTGTTCTCTGGCGCGTGCTCATAGGGAGCGAAGTACAAAGGTTCAGTTTCGAACCGCTGAGCGGTCGAGCCGATCCATTGATGAGGGATGCCGTTCACCTGGACGGCGTACGTGCTCTCGGGGCCGGTCCACACCGAGATCTTGTAATAGGGTGACCAGTAGGTTCCTGCGCTAGTGGGGTCGATCCAGAGCAGCAAAATGAGCACCAGGACAGCCACTCCCTGCTGTAATCCGTGGAGCAAGGTGGCGCCCGGCAATAACAGCACGAGGAAGCACGCCCCGACGGCGACTGCCCATGCGATCGGAGGAGCCCCAAGAAAAGAGAGAAGAGAAAAGGCAGCGATGCCGATGATGCTTCCGAGGATGTCGAGTCGATAGGCTTCGAGAGGTTCGAAGGTGGAGAAGGTGCGGGCGACACCATCCGCGATCATGGCCATGATCGCGGCCGTCGCAACGAAGACGACCGGAAGCATCACCCATATCGGCAACCCCGACGGCCTTATTCCACCGAAATAGAGGAGCTGACTACCCGATCGGTCGACCTGTACGGGGGAGACGAGAACGAAGAAGACGAAGATGACCAAGGCTGGAGCTGCCCGAGGAAAGAGTTGCACCTTTGAGCGGGATCTGAGGAACCCAATTCCGATCCCAAGAAAGCTGCCGAGGAGAACGAAGTTCGAGAAGTAAGAAAGGTAGACCACATTCGCGCCGGACCACCTGATCAAGGTGAGCTCCGTGAAGAGCATCAGGAAGCTCAGCAGCACCAGGCGAGGTCTTCCCGTCATCGGAGCCAGCCTGCCAAAGATGCACAATCTGCGAGGACTTGACTTTGGTTCCAGACCCCCACGAAAACCCCCCCGATCACCGCCTCCGAAGCCATTCATCTATTCGGCAGATCATCCCGCCGACCTGAGATTCGTCCTTCTGCGGTCACAGGCAGGCACGCTGGGCGGGTCTGAGAGTGGATTGTCAGGCGGCCCGGCCACCAACGGTCTATAGCAAGGCCCGAACGCCGCGCTACAGTGCGGCGATGGACCGCCACGGTCATCGCGTCCTCGCCCCCGCAGACCGGGGGATCCGAGCGATCAAGTGGTCCCTCGCCGGCCTGGCCCTCACCGCGCTCCTGCAACTGCTAGTAGTGCTGATAAGCGGCTCGGTTGCGCTCCTGGCCGACACGATCCACAACTTCTCCGACTGCCTGACGGCGATCCCGCTGTGGGTTGCGTTCGTCATCGGACGGCGGCCGGCGACGAAGCGCTACTCGTACGGCTTCGGTCGAGCGGAGGACCTGGCTGGCCTGTTCATCGTCCTGGTGATCGCGGCATCCGCGTTCTTCGTTGCGTGGGAAGCGATTGCACGCCTCATGCAACCCCGGTCCATCGACAACATCCTGTGGGTGATGGTCGCGGGGCTCGTCGGTTTCGCGGGGAACGAGCTCGTCGCCGCGTACCGGATCCGGGAGGGCCGCAGGATCGGCTCGATGGCCCTCGTAGCCGATGGGCATCACGCGCGAACCGACGGCTTGACGTCGCTCGGCGTGGTGGCAGGGGGAATCGGGGCGGCCCTCGGATTCGACCGCGCCGATCCGCTCGCGGGCTTGGCCATCGCCGTGGTGATCGTGTACGTCCTGTGGCAAGCGGGCAGGAGCGTGATCCACCGCATCCTGGACGGCACCGACGAGTCCACGATGGTGATGCTCGAGTCCGTTGCCGCCTCGGTGGCCGGAGTCGAGCACGTGACGTCGGCAAGGGCCCGGTGGACCGGCCACGGGCTGAACGCCGACTTGGCGATCCAGGTCGACGCGGCCCTCACCGTGGAGCAGGGTCACGCGATCGCCGAGGAGGTCGAGCACGAACTGCTGCACGCCCTACCCGGGCTGAAGGAAGCCACCGTTCACGTGGACCCGCACGACCACCGCCCGCCCCGCGGGCCGGTGGCCCATCACCGGGAGGTGTGACGTGGACAAGCGCGAGGCCCGATCCAGGTTCGGCGCGGCCCGGGTGGCCCGTCTGGCCACCGTGCGTCCCGATGGATCGCCGCATCTGGTTCCCATCGTCTTCGCCCTCGGTGGTGAGACACTCGTGTTCGCCATCGACGACAAGCCCAAGAGCACCAGAGAGTTGCAGCGACTGGCCAACATCCGTTCGGATCCGCGCGTGAGCGTCCTGGTCGATCACTACGATGACGACTGGTCGGCCGTCTGGTGGGTTCGGGTGGACGGACGGGGCCGCGTCCTCGACGGGGGCCCGACCTTCGACCGCGCCGTCACCCTGCTCGCCGAGAAGTACCCTCAGTACGCGAACGACCTCCCTCCCGGTCCGGCCGTCCTCATCGATGTCGAGACCTGGCGGTGGTGGTCCTCAAGCTGATCCCTCAGCCCCGACGGTTGAGGTCCTCCAGCTGATCCCTCAACCCGGCTGTCGCGCGACCGGGTCCCGGCGTACCGCTATGCAGCCCGTAGGATGGCCTTCATGTCCGAGGAGACTGGTCAGCAGCCGACGGGTGCCCCACCCGCGGTCGAGTACTGCTATCGGCACCCGAACGTGCAGACCGGAGTGCACTGCACCCGGTGCAACCGCCCGATCTGCCCCGATTGCATGACCCCCGCTCCCGTCGGATTCCAGTGCCCGGAATGCGTCGAGCAGGCTCGCCGTGAGTTCCGGCGAGGCCCGGGTCGGCGGATCGTGGCCCGAGGGGTCACGGCTACAAAGGTCCTGCTGGCGGCGCTGTTCGCCATGTTCGCGGTGGAGGTGCTGGTCGGCGGGGCGAACGCGCTGTTCCAGGGTCCTCCCGGACGCACGCTGATCCGCCTGGGCGCGATACAGCCGTTCCTCATCGCCGACGGGCAGTACTGGCGGTTGCTCTCGGCCATCTTCCTCCACGCCGGAGTGCTGCACATTGCGTTCAACGCGTACGCCCTGTGGATCTTCGGCACGGCGATGGAACAGGCGCTCGGTCGGACGCGGTTCCTGTTGGTGTTCTTCGTCACCGGGTTTCTGGCCAGCGTCGCGTCCTACGCGTTCGGACCCGTGGTGTCTGTTGGCGTCGGTGCGTCAGGCGCGATCTTCGGCGTCTTCGGGGCGTTCATCGCCTACAACTACCGGCGTCGGGACCTGGCCCTGGCGGCAGCCAACCTGCGATGGGCCGTGATGCTGATCATCCTCAACGCCTTGCTCACCCTGGGGATCGGCCAGATCGACTGGCGGGCACACCTCGGCGGGGTGGTCGCGGGGTTCGCCGCCGGCATAGTCGCCGAGGGGTGGGGAGACCGCCGAACCAGGAGGATCGTCCTGGTCGCGGGGTTCGCCGCCCTGATTGCGATCGGCGTGGCCCTCGTGGCGTGGCGGACGGTGGACATCCGGGCGCTCCCCATCTTCGAGCGCGGGGTGGCCTTCTTCGGCTCCTAGGCCGAGGTTCGTGGACCTGCGTTCGAAGGAACCACAAACGGGCGCGCCAACCTAGCGCGCGTTCCGTGACCCTCAGCCGGGACGGAACGGCGGGAGCCCATCGGAGGAATCGGACACCATGACCGGCTCCACCCCGAGAAGCTCGGCCAGGCGGCCCGAGGCCCGGTTGTATCCGGCGCGATCCCACGAGACGACCGCGTCGGCCACCTTCCCCGACCGGTCGAGCACGAACAGCGTCGGCACGGTGTCGATGCCGTAAGCGTTCGAGACGTCGTAGGGAGGAAGGTCCGGCATGGCCGGAACGTTCATCCCGAACCCTCGACCGAACCGCTCGAGTTCGTCCGGCGGGTCCTGTCCCACGGGGACGACCCGCCCCGGATAGGCGTCGGCCATCACGTTGACTTTCGGCGCCGACATCTGACACACAGGGCACGTCACCTTGTAGAAGACCAGCGCCGTCGGCCCTCGTTCGAACGAGACGCCGGGGACGAGTGGCGCGGCTTCGCCGACCGCGATCAGAGGCACGTCCCCAGGATATCGCCGCGTCCCGTCACGACCGTGCCCGTCCTAGATCGGACCCTTGGACCCCGGATAGGAGCCCAGGATCTTCAGCATCGACGTGTGCAGGCGAACCTCTTCCAGAGCGGCGAGCACATCCGGTTCATCGGAGGCCCGCTCGATGTCGAGATAGAAGACGTACTCGAAGGGCGCACCGCGCCGGGGACGGGACTCGAGCTTCGTGAGGTTGATGCCACGTTCGGCGAACGGCTTGAGCGAGGCGAGGAGCGAGCCCGGCCGGTCGTGCACGGCCATCACGAGCGATGTCTTGTCGGGCGTCCCCAGCCCGGGGTCCTTGGTCCCCACGACGGCAAACTTGGTGAAATTGTCCGGGATGGTCTGGATCCGCTCGGCCAGCACCACCAGCCCGAGCTTGGTGCCCGCGTCGACGCTCGCGATCGCCGCCTCGTTCATCCGTCCAGACGTCGCCACGATCCGGGCAGCCCCTGCCGTGTCGTGAACGGGCACCGGTTCGATGTGGTGGACGGCGAGGAAGTCCTCGCTCTGGGCCAGGGCCTGCCAGTGGGAGTACGCGCGCTCGATCCCCTCCAACCGCGATCCGCGGTTCCCCAGGAGCGCGTGGTCGACCCGAACCACCACCTCGCCCACGATCTTGACCAGGCTGCTGTTGAGCAACAGGTCGTAGGTCTCGTTCACCGAGCCGGCCTGGGAGTTCTCCACCGGCGCCACGCCGTAGTCAGCCTCGCCGCTCGTGACCCGGGAGAACACGATCCGAACCGTTTCACAGGGCAAAGGCTCGGCCTCGGGGAACACGGCGACCGCCGCGGACTCACTGAACGCTCCCGGTTCCCCTTGATAGGCCACCCTCATGACGCCGAAGGGTAGCAGCGCTCGAGATCGCTCCTGCCTACCGCTTGAGGTCGACCTTCGCCTACTGGAAGAAGGCCTCGTAGATCTTGATGATGCCCGGCCCCAAGATCACGATGAACAGAGCCGGCAGGACCATGAAGATCATGGGGAACAGGAGCTTCAACGGCACCTTTTGGGCCGTTTCCTCTGCTCGCTGACGACGCTTCTGTCGAAGTTCCTGCGCCTGCGCCCGCAAGACCTTGGCTACCCCAACGCCGTACTTGTCGGCCTGGATCATCGACAGCACGAACCCATCGAGTTCCGGCACCTCGGTCCGGTCGGTGAGGTGGCGGAGCGCCTCGCTCCTGCTCACGCCGATCTGCATCTCCTGGAGCATCCGGGAGATCTCCTCGGACAGTGGTCCGGGAACGTTCCGGACCACCTGGCCGAGCGCGGCGTCGAAGCCCAGGCCGGCCTCGACGCTGATCGTGAGGAGGTCCATGGTGTCGGACAGGGCTTTCCGGATCTCCTTCTGGCGCCTCGAGGCGCGGGCCGCAATGGCTGCGCTCGGAACCGTGTACCCGAGTAACGTGAGCAGCGCGACCGCCCCCACCTTGAGGACGTTCGTGAATGGCAGCAACGGGACCAGCAGGAGGCCGACCACCAGGCCGACGATGGCGAACACGATCTTGAACGCCACGATCCGCTCTGCCGTGAAGGCCGGCGGGTTTCCCGCCAGCACGATCAGCCGGTTCACCCGCCCGTACAGATCCAGAGGCGTGAGGCGAGTGATCGAGGAGACCACCTTCCCGGCAAACGGGAACACCAGCCGCTCCAGGGCCGACCTGTTGAGTTGGTCCCTGCGTAGGTTGGTGACGCTGTCCGACACGTCCCCGACCTGGCTGCGCAACACCGACACGTAACGGCGTCGCTTGCTGAGCGCCATGTCCACTACAAGGCCGAGCATGAAGATCGTCAGGAACGTTCCGACGAGTGCGACCGCGAGCCATACCTGTTTGTTAGACATCGACCTTCACGATCCTTGTCATCACGTAGATTCCCAGCGCCATGAGGGCCGCGCCGACGACCAAAAGGATTTGACCAATCACGTGCGTGAACAGCAAGCCGACGTATTCCGGATTCACGAACATGAGGTAGAAGAAGATGCCGAACGGCAGTGCGGCCAGGATCGCGATCGAGATCCGTCCCTCCGCCGAGAGAACCTTCACCTGACGGTGGACGTAGGCGCGCTCGCGGACGGTGTTGGCCACGATGTCGAGGACCTCCGCCAGGTTTCCTCCCACTTGCCGTTGGATGTTCACGGCCATGACCGCCCACCGCATGTCCTCGCTCCCGATGCGGTCGGCCATCTCGACCATGGCTTCGTCGACCGATCGGCCCAGCCGGATCTCCGACACCACGCGATGGAACTCGGAGGCCGACGGATCCTTGATCTCGCTGGCCACTTGGTCGAGAGCCTGGAGGAAGCTGTGGCCCGCTCGGAGGGAGCTCGCCAGGATCGACAGGACGTCGGCGAGTTGCTCGGACATCTTCTTCTGCCGCTGGCTCCGCGCGTACAGGAGCCACGCGTATGGGATCAGGCTTCCGATCGCGGCGAACAGCAGGGCGAAGATGACCTTTGCGGTAAGGAAGGCCCCGAACACACCGGCGGCGACGGCGCAGACCGCCGTCAGCGCCACGAACTCTCCGGCTCTCATGGGGAGACCAGCCTGTTCGAGCTTCCCGTCGAGGCCGCTACTGAACCCGCCGGCCTCGGCGACCCGCCCCCCGGCCTGAGTGAGTCCCGCGGGCATCCACGTGGTCTCGGTGGCCACGTCCTTGTTCCGTCCGAGCATCAGGTTGGCCAGGCCACGCCGCCGCCGGCCCTTCGCTCCGATCGACAGGAGCAGGATGGCCACTAGGAACGCCGCCACGAACGCCGCGCCCAAGACCAGCGTCAGCGCAGCATCGGTGCCGAGCAGCTTCTCGAGCTCGCGCATCATCGG
>JBKPDU010000066.1:0-10751 GCA_046728055.1 Actinomycetota bacterium
TGCCACCCCACGCCTCGATCGAGTTGTCGTACGACCGGCGGCCCATGATCACAGCGCCCGTTTCCTCGACCAGGTTGCCGTACACTCGCTCGAACACCGAAGGATCGTCGAACGCCCAGTTGTGGAGGCGCATCCCGTCCTCGCCCAGCCCCTGCTCCGGATTGTCGTTGGGCGCCGCGATGTAGCCGTCCAAGGACATGCTCATGTCGATAACCGCGTTGCCCATGTCGCCTCCTCTGCTCTACCGACGAGACCGGCCGGCGCTCACGAACTCAACGCCACTGCGCGGTTCCCCACTGTTGTACAAAACCTGCGACCCGACCGTTCAGCCGGGAGATCCACCCTACCGGTATCGAGAGTACGCGCCGTCGCCGCCTGGAGGGCAGCGACCGGCGCATCGTGGCTGCCGCCAGGCCGAGGCGGGTCCCGCGCCGGCCCCAGAAGCGCCACGGCCGTCACCGCGGCCAGGCACGCATGCGTGGATCACGCCGTGCCGTAAAGTCGACGCAAGGGAAGGGCGATGACAAACAAGCTCGTCTCTCGAAGGATGGATCGGTCCAGATTGAGCGAGCGCCTGGCTTGGGCGGTCGTCGCCACGACATTGTGGGTGACTGGGATCGGTGTGGCCCCAGCCCAGGCGCACCGACGCGACCTGATGAGTCCCGTGCGAGCGGGCCCGATCGTCCGTGGCGAGACGACCATGCGCGACCTGCGTGAGTGGTTCGGCAGTCCGACTCACCGAAAGACCGTCCTGGTCGGCTGCGAACAGGTGATTGAGGCCGGCTGGGATGGAGAGCTGCAGGTGTATTCCACGCGCGCGACCCCCAGGACCGTTGCGGCGATCTTCGTCCGGGCCCGGACCATCACGAGCGCCGAGCACGGCGAGCTCGCGATGCATACCCGTAGGGGACTGCGCGTCGCAGATGGCGAGCGCCGACTTCGGCGCCTCTATCCCCGCGCCGAGCCAGAGACCCACTGGGGGCACACGCACTACCGCCTGCGCACGGGCGCGTACGGAGCCTACATGATGGCCAAGGTCGTGAATGGCGAAGTTGTCCAGCTGGAGGCGTGGCCGTATGAGTTCTGCTGAGACGCCACAGGCATCTCGCGCCGGCGGACGACGGGTGGAAGGAACGGTCGTGCCCTTGAGGTGACCTTCCTTCGGCCCGTGACGCCGGACGGGCGAGAGATGGTCGTCAACGGGCACCGTCGAGCAGCGCGGTCGGACGTCGCCGTGTCGACCGCTCGCATCTTCGATGCAGCCACGCGGCGGGCCCGAGGACGCTCTGGCCATGTCGGATCGTTCCAACGAGCTTCCGTCGTTGCGCCGCCCACGCGAACGCCAAGTTCGACGAGAGTGAGAACTTCAACTCGCCTCCTTTCCGAAATTGTCGATCGCTGGGCGTCGGTGGGTACGAAATGACAACGTCAGACGACGTCGCCGTTCAGTCGGTCGGCGTCGCTCCAGTTCGGTGGCGGGGTGCGCACCAACCCAAAGCCTCGCGCTCATCGCCACCACGGCGGGCCGGGCCATCCCTTCGCCACCGCCGCGGCTCCGGAGAGCAGCACCAGGACCTCGGCGGCCTGCTGCGCGGCGCCAAGCAAGTCGCCGGTCACCCCACCCAGCATGCGCATCCCCAGCCACCCCACCACCACGGCTCCGAGGACGGCGAGGAGGGCTGCAGGAATCCCCCAGAGGCCGAGGAAGGCCAGGCTGGTCGCGAGGCCCACGGCACCGACGCCGAGCACGCGCCTCCTGGTCAGAGACGAGGAGTAGCTGGCGCCCAGGCCTTCGGCCGTCGCCGGCCCCATCCATCCCAGCAGGCCGACCGCGGCGGCCCTTGAGAGGCTGTGGGCGGCGGGAAGGACGGTCAGAGCCGCCCCCGCGCCGAAGGAAGCGATCGCCCCGATCCGAAGGAGCGCGCTGAGGACGAGAGCGAGGACTCCGTAGGTCCCGTGGGTGGGGTCCTTCAAGATTTGGAGGCGCTCCTCCCGCCCCCACCCTCCCCCCAGGGCGTCGGCCGTGTCGGCGAGGCCGTCCTCGTGGAGCGCTCCGGTGACAAGTACGGTCACCGAGACCGACAGCGTGGCGGCGACGACCGATGGAAGAACCAGCCGGGCCCCAACGTAGACGCCGGCCGTGCCCAGTCCAAGGAGGCACCCCACCAGGGGGAACCACGGGACGGATCGAGCTCGATCGGCTCGGGCGTCCACGGAGGTCCACACGCGGAGCCTCGTCAGGAACGACGCCGCGCCCATGAACCCGTTCACCGCGAGAGCCCCCACTCCTCGAACGTCGCCACGTCGGTCACGCTTGCCGCCGCCAGTCGGATGAGCGGGACTGCGGCCAACGCCCCGCTCCCCTCCCCGAGACTTAGCCCCAGGTCGAGCAGCGGAGGCTTGCCGAGTTTGTCGAGAAGGAGCCGGTGGCCGGGCTCGCCCGAGCAGTGGCCGGCCAGGCAGTGATCCAGGGCTCCCGGGCGGGCCACCTCAAGTGGAGCGACCGCCGCGGTGACAACGAACCCATCCAGAACGATTGGGAGCGAACGGCGGCGAGCCTCCACGGTCGCCCCCGCGATAGCGACGAGGTCCGGCCCGCCGACCTGACCGAGGATCTCCAGAGGTCCCGAGGCTCCTTCGATCCGCCTCCGCGCCGACTCGACCACTGCTACCTTCCGTACGAAGGTCGCGTCGTCGATCCCGGTGCCCCGGCCGGTCCACTCCTCAGCAAGGCCGCCGAACAGCGCGGCGCACACCGCCGCCGCTGGTGTTGTGTTGGCGATCCCCATCTCCCCCAGTACCAGGAGGTCGGCGTCGAGCGCAGCCACGGCCCTCCGGCCCGCGTCGAAACACTCTCGGAACCGGTTCGGGGAGAGTGCCGCTTCCCGGACGAGGTTCCCGGAAGCTCGACCCACCCCGACGTCCACGACATGAAGCCGGACGCCCACTTCCCGGGCCATCACCGCAGCTGTGGCCACGCCCTCGGTGAGGGCCCGGAACATCGCGGCAGTGACTTCGGACGGATATGCGCTCACACCCTCCGAGGCCACCCCGTGGTCGGCAACGAAGACCACGGCTGCTGGGCTTCTCACGGCCGGTCCGGCCGTGCGCTGCCAGCCGGCCAGCCAGGCAGCGACCTCGTCCAGTCGGGCCAGGGCCCCAGTGGGCCGAAGAACCCGGGATGCCCGCTCCCGGACGGCGGTAGCTGCCGCCCTGTCTGGCGCGGGGAGATCGCCGAGGAGCGGGGCGATCTCGTCATCCATCGTGATGCTTCCCGAGAAGATCGGCAGGATCCGACAGCGGAACGGCCCGACCCGCCACGAGCAGGAGGACTCGGTCGGCTTCTTCCGCCCAGATGGCATTCACCCCGCCCAGGACGTCGGCGAACCGGCGGGCAAGATGGTTTGAGGGAACGATCCCTGAGCCGACCTCGTTCGTGACCACGAGGCATGGCGAGATCCGGGCGGTGGCCAGCGAGGCGGTCTTTGTGGCCCGCTCCTCGATCTCGGAGTCAGAAAGGCCAAGCTCCATGAGGTTCGACGCCCAGAGTGTCAAGCAGTCCACGAGCACGAAGGCCTGATCCGGGACCCGTGTCAGCGCTTCCTCCAGGGCGACCGGCTCCTCGATCGTCTCCCACTCCGGCGGCCGCTCGGCGCGGTGGCGGCGGATCCGCTCGGCCATCTCCTCGTCTCGAGACTGACCGGTCGCGATCACCACCACCGGATCGCCCCAGCGCTTGGCCAGGCGCACGGCCAGGCGAGACTTCCCGCTCCGGACGCCGCCGGTCAGGAGGGTGAGGGGCATCAGAAGTCGATCCCCCGCCTCGCCCCGACGCCGCGGTCGTAAGCGTGGTGGACCTTGCGCATCTCCGTGACCGTGTCGGCCACATCGACCAGCGCTTCCGGAGCATCGCGTCCGGCGACGATCACGTTCACATGTACGGGACGGTCCCTGATGGCCTGGACCACTTCGCCGGTCGGGATCCAGCCCCAGTTCATCGGATAGGTGATCTCGTCGAGCACCACCACGTCGCATTCGCCCGAGGAGATCCGGTCCCGGGCCGCGTCCCAGGCCGCCCGGGCCAGCGCGGCGGAGCGGTCCAGGTCCTCCGATTCCCAGGAGAACCCGTCGCCCATACTCCACCAGTCCACCCCGAGCTGCCGGGCCACCTTCTCCTCGCCCGCGTGCCACCGACCGGACTTGATGAACTGGACGACGCACACCTTCCACCCTCGGGCCACGGCTCTGAGTACCGTGCCCATCGCCGCGGTGGTCTTGCCCTTCCCGTCCCCGGTGTTGACCAGGACCAGCGAAGCAGCCTTCACGCCCCGCCCCCGCTTCGGCGGTTCTCGGGGAGGGTCCATGCTCGTCATCAAAGCACCGCCCCGTCGGCTTCCTCTGCTATCGCCCGTCCCGTTCTCGTGGGGAGGACGGCGATCAGACCATCCGCATCCACGAGGATCCGGACCGATGCCCCGTAGTGCCGCCGGATCGTGGCCTCGGTGAGCACGGTCCGCGCTGGGCCGTAGGCCACCATCCTTCCGCCGTCCAACAGCAAGAGCCGCTCGGCGAACTGTCCAGCCAGAGTCAGGTCGTGCATGGCACTGATGACGGTGAGCCCTCGCTCCGTCCGCAGTTCGTCCACCAGTTCCAGCACCTGCTGCTGATGGCCGACGTCCAGGGCCGCGGTGGGCTCGTCGAGGAGCAGGACGGGGGCCTCCTGGGCCAGGGCGCGGGCCAGGACGGCCCGCTGTCCCTCGCCGCCGGAGAGCGACCCGAGATCGCGCCCGGCCAGGGGCGCGAGCTCCAGGCGCTCAAGTGTCCGGGCAACGACCTCCAGGTCCCGTGCGCCCTCAATGCCCAAGTACGGGATGTACGGGGTCCTTCCGAGTAGCACGTAGTCGGTCACGGTCATGGCCGCCGGAAGCTCTGGACGTTGGGGGACGTAGGCCACGAGCTGGGCCAGGCGTCGTCTGTTCCCGGTCGACACGGAGGAATCCGCGACCCCAACCTGTCCGTGGACGAGGACGAGCCCGGCGACCGCCCGAAGCAACGTCGTCTTGCCGGCCCCGTTCGGCCCGATCAGCCCCAGCCACTCTCCGTTCGAAACGCGCAGCGTCAGATCGCGGAGGACCGGCCGGCCGTTGTACGCCACCGAGAGGTCGTTCACCTCGACGGTCACGAGGGCCCCCTCGTGTGACGAAGTACCAGCAAGAAGAACGGAGCTCCGACGAAGGCCGTGATCACCCCGATCGGAATCTCGGCGGGAGCGAAGGCGGTTCGGGCCATGAGATCGGCCAGGATGAGGAAGGCAGCACCCAGGATGACGGAAAGGGGAAGGATCCGCCGGTAGCTCGCTCCCGCCACCAGTCGGACGGTGTGCGGGACGATGATCCCCACGAACCCGATGAGTCCGCTCACCGCGACTGCCGCAGCCGTCCCGAGCGTGGCCGCGACAACCACCGTGAGCCGGACCCGGGCCGCCCGAACGCCCAGACCCTCGGCCTCCTCGTCGCCAACGCTCATCACGTCGAGCAGTCGTCGGTGCAGAAGGAGGACCAGCCCGCTGGCGGCGACGTACGGGACGATCAGCCCCACCTGTCGCCACCCCGCCGTGCCGAGCCCACCGAGGATCCAGGAGTACACCTGCCGGAGCGTGTCGGCATGCTGCTGTTGCATATAGGTCTGCACGGCGGTGAAGAAGGCCGCCACGGCGACGCCGGCAAGGATCAGGGCCCCGGTGTTCCTCCCCCTGGTTCCGGAGCGACCCAGAAGGTAGGTGGCGGCCACCGCAACCAGGGCACCACAGAAGGCCACGAGCGGCAGCGGGTCGATCGTCCATTCGGCCCGGCCCGGGAGGTAGGCCACGGCCAAGGTGGCACCCAGTCCCGCTCCCGCCGCAACGCCCAGGAGATACGGATCGGCTAAGGGGTTGCGAAACACCCCCTGATAAGACGCCCCCGCCATGGCCAGCATGCCGCCGACCAGACCCCCCAGAACCACCCTGGGCACCCGAATCTGCCACAGGATCGCCGCTTCCAGCGAGGAAAGCCCAGAGCGGACGTGGACCAGCGGGAGGTCGTTCAGCAGCTCCCCGATGACCCTTCCCACGGGCAGCCTCACCGGCCCGACAAGGATTCCGGCGAGCACCGCCCCCGTCAGACCCGCGAGCGCGCCGACCAGAAGCCACGGGCGGAGGGTGGTCTGCCGGACGGCGATCTTCGACTCGGTGACCGCGGCCATCAGGAGCTCACGCTTTCGTGCAGCCGGTCGAGGTCCTGCACGACAACCTTGAGGAAATCCACGACCCGAGGGCCCCACCTGGAGACGATGTCGTCATCCAGCCCGAACACGGCCCCGTCCTTCACCGCCCGAATCTGGTCCCACCCCGGGCGTTTGGCCACCGTCTTCGCCGACTGTCCACAGCACTTCGCGTCGGCGAGGAAAATGACGTCGGGATCGGCCTTGATGATGTACTCGGCCGAAAGTTGAGGGTAGCCTCCGGAGGCTCCCTTGGTCTCATCGGCGATGTTGCGCATGCCGAGCAGCCCGTAGAGCTGGCCGACGAACGTGTTCGACGCCGCCGCGTAGTAGGTCTGGTCGAGCTCGTGGTAGTAGGTCAAAGGATGGCTGAACCTCGGAGCCGATTCCACCAATTGCTGGATCGTGGACTTCATCGACGCCACGAGATGAACCGCAGCACCCAGGTGGCCGGTAGCCTCTCCGAGCTGCTCGATCTGGGCATAAGTGTCGTCCAGGTTCTTCGCCGCTGGCTCCAGCAACACTGGGACCGACAGCTTGCCCAGGGACTTCACCAGGCCACCGATGTCGTTCGAGATGACCACGAGATCCGGGTTGTACGTGGCGATGGCCTCCACGTTCGGCTGGTATCCCGACAGCTTGGTCGTTGGGGCCTGCGGCGGGTAGGTCGAGTATTGATCCGCCGCCACCACCTGATCTCCGGCCCCGATCGCAAAGAGCATCTCGGTGGCGGTCGGCGAGAGCGAGACGATGCGATCGGGCCTCTGCGCGATCCGGATCTCTCCGTTGGCCGCGTTCACCGAGACGGGGAAGGACTGATGGGAGCTCCGAGTGGGGGTCGGCGCCGACCCGCCCTGGCTCATCGATGACGCGCATGCGGAAGCGAGGAGGATCGAGGCGACCAGCGCGAGCCCGACGGCATGGATCGGCCACCGGTCCACGCGGAGTGCGGCTTGCCCCCTCCGGGATTGCGGGACAGGGCCTCTACGAACGAGGCGGCGACTTCCAGGCACGGGGTGCCTCCTCTCCGGCCGAACGCGCGGCCATCGGGCCGTCCCCGTGCCTGGCTTCAAAAAACACCGAAGCCTCCGGCCCTCGGCCGGAGGCTGCCCACCATGGTCCGCCGCCTTGCGCGAGGAACGGCTCCCTCGTCCCGAGGCAGGTCTCCTGACTTCCGGATCGTCGCTCCCCCGAGCCTTCCCAGGACCTCGGTCCCAGTGGCCTACTTCGGGCTCGCTCCCCGGTCACAGTGGCGCGACCGTGCCGGATTCCCACCGGCTTCACTTTTCAGCAGGAACAATCTCCCCGCTGGCAGCCACCTCGGGCTCTTCCTTTTGTCTGGGGGGATTCTTACGGATACCGCCCAACCGAGCAAGCCCGAGGAGGAACCACGCTGATCAAGCTCCTGCACCGCACTGCGTAAAGGGAGGGCGTGGTCTTCTTACTTTCCCATCGGGAGTTCTCCCTTCGCATACGGAGGATGCGCTCCCCGGACCTTCTTATCGGTGGCTTCCTACCGGAGAGATCCGCCTGAAGCCCCACTTGTCCTTGAGCCTGGGCGCGAACGTCGACCGGGTCGCTACTCGGCCGCGATCGGCTGACCCGCGCCCACCCCGACGTTCCACAGGTAGCCGTCCGGGTCGGTGAAGGTGCCGCCGTAACTCCCCCACTTCTCTCGGCCGGGCTCGACGACCGTGCCGCCGGCGGCCTCGACCTGGGCTAGGATCTCGTCCACCCGATCGTTCGAAGACACGACGTACGACAGGACGATGCCGCCAAACCCGCTCCCCTCGGGCGAGACGCCGTTCGCGCTTGCCAGCCCCTCGCGGGACAGTAGGCCGAACGCCGCCGTGCCGTTGTTGATACTGAACGCGACGTAGCCCTGCGCGTCCATCTCGACCGGCCAGCCCAGACCCTCGCTGTAGAACCGCTTGGCCCGCTCGGCGTCCTCGACCCCGAGCGTGATGCCGCTGACGTGTGGCTTCATCCTGGTCGCCTCCTCCCGTCACATCGACCGTCGTGGTCCTACCGGTTACCCTCCGCTGCCGCTCCGCAACCGACGCTTCCCGATTCCTGATCGGCCTGGTACTTGTTTCGCTGCGTGTGCGTCCTCGCGGCCTACTCCTCGTCTCCCGACCGACGATCCCGCTGAGAGCGGGGCCCAGGGGCGAGCTCGGTCCTCAGCTCACCGCCTTCTTCACGAGCGCGGCGATCCTCTTCTCGTCAGCGGCGGTCAGCTTCGTCAGCGCGAAGGACGTAGGCCACATGGTGCCATCGTCCAGGTTCGCCTCGGTGTTGAAGCCGAACGTCGCGTACCTCTCCTTGAACTTCGACGCGGGAGTGAAGTAGCAGACGACCTTGCCTTCTTTGGCATACGCGGGCATCCCGTACCAGGTCTTCGGCGACAGGGCCGGCGCGCTGGCTTTGATGATCGCGTGGAGCCGCTCGGCCATGCCGCGATCCGGCTCCGGCATCTCGGCGATCTTCGCCAGCACGGCGCGTTCCTCGACCGCCCGGTCCTTGGTCGCGCGCGCTTCCGCCCTCAGCTCATTGGCGCGCTCCCGCATCGCGGCTCGTTCCTCGGCCGAGAACCCCGTGGACGTCTTGCCGGTGGCGCTCTTGGCGGACGTCTGAGTGCCCTTCTTGGCGGGTTTCCTTTCCGCCATCATTCTCACCTCCTCCATGCTCTCCTCTACCCTGTAAAGACTGGCGGGAAGCGGAAACTGTGACGGACGAGGGTTCGGTCACATCGGCCGGCCCCCACCGGTCAATGTGGTGAGGAACACGACGAGCGAGGATGGCACGTGGACGAGACCGCGTGGCTTGGGGAGCGATTCGAGGAGCATCGCTCGCACCTGAGGTCGGTCGCCTACCGCATGCTCGGCTCGCTGGCCGAGGCGGACGACGCCGTCCAGGAGGCATGGTTCCGGCTCGCCCGCTCGCAGGCGCGCGAGATCGAGAACCTCCGCGGATGGCTGACGACGGTTGTGGCGCGCGTATGCCTCACCATTTTGGAGTCCCGCCGGTCGCGGCGGGAGGAGTCCCTGGACGTCCACGTGCCCGACCCGGTCGTCAGGCTGGACGAGGAGATCGATCCGGAGGACGAGGCGCTGCTCGCCGACTCGGTCGGGCTCGCACTGCTCGTCGTGCTCGACACCCTCACGCCTCCGGAGCGGCTCGCGTTCGTGCTGCACGACATGTTCGCCGTTCCGTTCGACGACATCGCGGCGATCGTTGGGCGTTCACCAGAGGCAGCGAGGCAACTCGCGAGTCGCGCCCGCCGGCGCGTGCAGATGGCCGATCGTACTCCGGACGCCGATCTCGCGCGGCAGCGAGTGGTCGTCGACGCATTCCTCGCGGCCGCGCGCGACGGCGACTTCAACGCCCTGCTCGAAGTGCTCGACCCCGACGTCGTCCTCAGGGCCGACAGCGGCGCGCTCCCCTCACCGCCTTCGCGGCTGGTGCGAGGAGCACGGGAGGTGGCCCAGCTCGCGCTCGCGTTCTCCGATCTGGCGCACTTCTCCCGACCCGCACTCGTGAACGGCGCCGCCGGCATCGTCGTCGCTCCGGAGGGCAGGGTGTACGCCGTTTTCGGCGTCACGATCAAGCACGACAAGATCGTCGAGTTCGACATCCTCGGCGACCCCGAACGCCTGGCCCAGCTCGATCTCGTCGTCCTCGACGATTGACCGGCCCCCATCAAACAGACGGAGACATGATGAGCATGGCCACGGGGACGGACACCCGTGAGCAAGTCGGCTGCGACCCGCCTGGCGGGGACTCGATGATCTCGTTGCCCGCAGAGCAAGTCGCTCTCCTCGATCGCCCGCTGCCGACGGTCCTGACCACGGAGATGCCGGACGGCCGGCTGCAATCGACGGTTGTGTGGTGCAACGCGGCTCGTCGGCAACTCCCACGCGGCGTACCTGAAGACGCGGCCGTTCGTGCGCCGTCGCTTCAACGATGCCGTCCCCGAGGCCGGATACATCAAGGACCGACGCACCGGCCGGGCGGAGTTCTCGGAGGTATTCGCGCCTCTCTTCTCTCGCCCGAATTTGAATAAAGCGCTGAAAGTGGACCTGGCTGGACGATGTGTGAACCGCCTGCAACTTCTGGAACGCCTCAAGGAGGCATCGGCCTAGGTTGGCTGACAAGCATTCGTCGACACCGGCTGGCAGGCACGCCGAACATGTTGGGTGCCGACTGGCCCGAAGGGCCGAGGACTCCGAAAATGCCACCCAGAGTGGAGGGTCAGGCCTTGGCCGCCCGGGAAGTAGGACGAACAGCCGTACTGGCGGTCCATCGAGTGATCCCGCGAACAGTCACCCCAGCGATGAACGACACACTCGACGCGAGTGGGCAGGGCAGCGTCCGGCAGCTCTCCTCGCGATATCGTTCACGACACAAGGTCTCCCTGCCTGACGGCAGGAGGCACACTCTCGTATCCGGGTCAACGTACGACCCGGGCGGACCGGAGCCCGTCATCCGGC
>JBKPDU010000067.1:0-12109 GCA_046728055.1 Actinomycetota bacterium
GCCGCTTCGGGCCATGCGATCATGTCCGAAGTTCACCCGACTCATTGGCCAGGTCTCGGGCGAGGATCACGGCCTGTCCCCGATCCCGCACGTGAAGCTTGTTAAGGATGTGCCAGACGTCCGTCTTGGCGGTGCTCTCTCCGACGAACAGAGCATCGGCGGTGGGTCGCCCGCCAGAGCGAGCCCACCGCCGAGACTCCTCGCCTCAGCCCGTCGGCCTGAAGTAGTGCCTCTCCATATACCGGGCGACCTTCTTCCCGAGCACGGCACCCTGCACGTCCGCGGTGCGGAAGTGGATCCCACCCCAGACGCGTGCGTCGATGATCTCCTTGAGCGCGTCCGAGAAGCGGTCGAACCGCCTGGCCGGACACGGTGCGGGAGAACACTTGTTGCTGACTGCCGTGAAGGGGACCTTGTCGGTGCCGAAGAACGCCTGCAACGCGTGCACGGTGGCTCCGCTGACGCAGGTGTGACCCGCGGGGTGGTCTGGGAAGCCGGGCGTGACGAGCGGAGGCCCGGAAACGGGAACGGACGGGTCGAAGAGCGGCAGCCAGTTCGCATCGGCCTGGGTCGCCCGGTTCCCGTCGCCCGCCGCCTCCCGGATCGCGGTGATCGGCCGCCAGAAGCTCCAGTAGGCCTTGTCGTTCCAGCACCCGATCGACCCATCGGCCGCCGCGAGGTTCGTCATGGCGAACAGGCGTGCGCTGTCGACGATGTCGAGCCCGCGGCTCATTGCCAGCGCGCGGTAGACGCGGTTCCAGATCGCGGGCCCGCTGTCCTGCCAGAAGATCGCCGCCGCCGTCTGGTCAGCCGTGCGCTTCGTGCTCGTGAGCGAGCCGAGCTGCTTCACCTCGTTGAAGTCCTCCGCGTACGCGG
Organism: Actinomycetota bacterium; assembly: GCA_046728055.1. Classification (GTDB taxonomy): domain Bacteria; phylum Actinomycetota; class UBA4738; order UBA4738; family HRBIN12; genus AC-69. Next base: position 877 of record JBKPDU010000067.1, read on the forward strand.
TGCTGGTGAGCGCGTTCGGGCCGTCCGTGCGGAGCATCTCAACGTTCGGGACGAGGAACGGCCTCACGAAGCCCACCCACGCCGCCGGGTCGCGAGCCACGATCCCCGTCGGACCCTGCGGCGGGGCGAGCCGCCACTCGCCCGGGTCGAAGCCCTCGGTGAACGTGAAGCTGCCGCCGCGACCGTCGTTCTGCCTGGCGGTAAGCATGGTGGCCGCAGCTGCCTCGCCGACCGCGATCCCGCCCTCTTTCGCAGGTCCGTTGGGCACATTCGCGAGTGACGCGTCGTAGAGGGGCTGGAGCGTCGATAGCTGCGCCGGGAGCAGGCCGACCAGCGGAGGCGTGCGATCAGGGAAGCCGACGAGCACGCGGAATGCGGCGGTCGCGGCCGCGGCCTCCTTCGAGTCGCCTGAACTCGCGGGCGGTGCGACGAGATACGGCTGGTGGCCGCCATCGATCGCATTGACCGCGTCGTAGGCGGCGCCCTGCACCATCGCCAAGCTGAGCACGGCGGCGTGCGGCGGCTGACCGGCGCCCTGTGGCGGCGGTGCCATGACCGCGGTCGATGCGATCGCGTTCCACTCGATCGCTGTGTTCGTCGCCAGCTGCCCGCGCGCGGACGGGGGAAGCCCCGCGAAGGCGAGCAGCGCCGCCGCCAGCCAGACGGTCCTCGCCAGCGTCACGGGCATCGTCCTTCGTTGCTCATGTCTCATTTCCATGACCCCTCCTCTTTCGCTGGCCATGAGCGGTCGTCGGATTCCGGTCCACAGTCATGTGCTTCACATTCGCTCGCCTTTCACGCCACGTGATGTGGCTTTGAGCGCTTCGCCTCTCGGTCATCGGGCCCTCCCCGCGCTTGCAGACTGGACAGGTGGGCCAGGGCGCACCGGTCCCGGTGGCAGCGGTGTCCGCCCAATGGGTCTGACGGTCAGCGACCCAAGCCGGCCCGGGCCCTGTTCAGGGATCTTCACCCCCTCTGGTGGAACTTGAACGACTCCACGACCGGCGCAGCCTGGTCGACTACATCGTCGAAGTGGAACCCTCCCCCCAACTTGGACTCTCTCGCCCCGAACCGACGAGTCATATCGGGCTATACAAGGAGGCCAAGCATGGGATTGTTGTGTCCGAGGCTTTCGCGCGCATCCTCAAATTGGGGCAGGCGCAGCGGAAAAAAAGAGAAAGCCTGCCTGGGCGAGCACCCGGATGCCCTCCCGGAGCGCATCGACGTCATCTTGCTCGAGCAGCTTGCCGACGAACGCCGTGATGTCCAAGCTTGGGCTGGCCATCGTCCCTCCTCATCCGACTTCTGCTGTCGTTGAGGATGGCGGTGGCCACCTACGTTGGGGTGGACCTTCGCTTACGAACTCCACCCCGAATCCACCACGTCCCGGGACGTTAACTCGGCCGACCGGCCTTGCGCGAGAGCAACCCTCACCTGATGACGTAGGACGAGGATTTCGACCTCGCGATCGCGCGGGTCTCCGTTGGAACCAGCGAGTCGTAGCAACCCGCGCAGGATCAGGCACAGGATCGAGAAGTACACCAGCGTATGTAACGGAATCAGTGCGATGGTGCATGGAACGAGAGTTTCCGACCCCTTCACCCCGACTCCCAGTCCAGCTACCGCCGTCGTACGCTTTGCCCATGCTCACGTGCCAGAGCTGCGGTCAGGAGAACCCAGACGCCTTCCGCTTCTGCGGCGGCTGCGGCGCTGTCCTGGCGCCCCCGCGAACGCGGGAGGTACGGAAGACCGTCACCGTCCTCTTCGCAGACGTCACCGGCTCGACTGCGCTCGGCGAGCACCTCGACCCCGAGTCGTTTCGCCGCGTGATGGTGCGCTACTTCGACGCTGCTAGGACATGCCTTGAGCGTCACGGGGGCACGGTAGAGAAATTCATCGGCGATGCCGTCATGGCCGTTTTCGGCGTGCCGACCGTGCACGAGGACGACGCCCTCCGCGCCCTCCGCGCCGCGGCCGAGCTGCGCGAGGAGCTCGCTTCCCTCAACGACGAGCTCGAGCGCGACTACGGCGTCTCGCTGCAGCTGCGGACCGGCGTCAACACCGGCGAGGTCGTCACCGGCACTGAGGAACGCCTCGCCACAGGCGACGCGGTCAACGTCGCCGCCAGGCTCGAGGGAGCCGCTCAGCCCGGCGAGATCCTCATCGGGGAGCAGACGCTCCGTCTCGCACGCGGCGCGGTAGAGGTCAAGTCGGTCGAGCCGCTCTCGCTCAAAGGGAAGACGGAGCCTTTACCGGCGCACCGCCTCGTGCGGGTCGTCGAAGGCGCTCCTGCCTTCGGACGGCGGCTCGATGCCCCCCTCGTCGGGCGCCAAGAAGAGCTCGCGCAAGTTCGCGCAGTCTTCGAAGCGGCCGTCTCGGAGCGGGGATGCCGCCTCGTCACGGTGCTCGGTCCACCGGGAATCGGCAAGTCGCGGCTCGCCCGCGAGCTCGCCGCGGCGCTGGCCGACGAAGCGGCCGTTCTCTCCGGTCGCTGCCTCCCGTACGGCGAGGGAATCACGTACTGGCCGCTTGTCGAGATCTTCCGGGAGGCAGACGCCGAAGACGAGCTTGCCGCCGCACTCTCGGCCGTAGCGCCAGAGGAGATCTCTTGGTCTGTCCGGAAAGCGCTTGAGCGGCGTGCGCGCGAACGGCCGCTGGCCCTCGTCGTCGAGGACATCCACTGGGCCGAGCCGACGCTGCTGGACCTCCTGGAGCATCTCGCCAACTGGACCCGCGACGCACCCGTCCTGCTTCTCTGCCTCGCGCGGCCGGAGCTGCTGGACGAGCGGCCGGCCTGGAGGGGGCAGTCGATTACGCTTGAGCCGCTCTCCCGCTTCGAGTCCGACGAGCTGATCGAGGGGTTCCTCGGCGGCGCTCAGCTCAAGGACGCTACCCGCACCCGGATCCGCGAGGTGGCCGGGGGGAATCCTCTCTATGTCGAGCAGCTGCTAGCGATGCTCGCCGAAGGGGGCGATCCCGAGCACGTGCCCCCCACGATGCACGCGCTCCTCGCGGCTCGCCTCGATGCGCTTCCCGACGAGGAGCGCGACCTGCTCGAGCGCGCCTCCGTGGTCGGGCTCGAGTTCGAGTGGGACGCACTCGCAGAGCTCCATCCCGAGCGGCGCCGACCTTCCGGCGCGCACCTCGCGGCGCTCGTGCGCAAAGAGTTGCTCCGCCCACACGAGGCGATCGAGGACACCTTCCGCTTCCGGCACATGCTGATTCGCGACGCCGCCTACGAGCGCATCCCGAAGGAGCTTCGCTCCCACCTGCACAAACGCTTCGCCCGGTGGCTCGATGGCAGGGGCGAAGAGTTCGAGGAGATCGTCGGCTACCACCTCGAGCAGGCTTTCAGCTTCCTGGCCGAACTGGGACCACTCGACGACCGGGCGCGGGCGCTCGCCGAGCAGGCCGCGGAGCCTCTCGCCGCTTCGGGAAGGCGAGCCTTCGCCCGCGGTGACATGCCGGCGGCGGCAAACCTCCTCGAGCGCGCCGCTGGCCTGCTTCCATCGGACGACCGGCGGCGCCTGGGCCTCCTGCCTTCCCTCGGGAGAGCTCTGAAGGAAGCGGGTCAGATGGAGCGCGCGGAGACGGTGCTGTCGGAGGCGGTCGAAGCCGCGCGCGTGGCGGGCCAGCGCGGCGTGGCCGCCGACGCCGCCGTCGCGCTCTCCTATCTCCGGCTCTACACGGCTCCTCTGGAGACGAGCGCCGGGTATGGGGAGGTCGGCCGCGAGCTGAACGATGCGATCCGTGTCTTCGAGGAGCTTGGTGATGAGGCGGGGCTGGCACGTGCCCTCAGTGTCGCCGGGACGCTCCGGTTCTGGCGGGGCGAGGCGGCTGGCGCGATCGAGGACCTTAAGCGAGCCGCAGAGTGCGCGCGCCGCGTGGGTGACCGGGCGGAGGAGGCAAAGAGCCTCCGCTTCGTGCTCGTTGCCACACTCTGGGGGCCGACGTCCGTGGACGAGGCTTGGGAGCTGGTTGAAGGGCTCCGCTCGCGCGCGGAGCCCAACCGGACGCTCGACGTGGACCTCCTACGGACACGCGCGCAGCTCGAGGCGATGCAAGGGCGTTTCGGAGCCGCCCGCGACCTGATTGCTCAGGCGAAGGCGTTGGCGAGAGAGCTCGGCCTCGATTTCATCCTCGCACACGGCGTCGCCCACCAGGCAGGCTACGTCGAGTTGCTCGCGGGCGACGCCGCCGCCGCCGAACGTGAGTTGCGCCCGGCCTGCGAGGCGCTCGAGCGGATGGGGGACTGGGGTTCCCTCGCGACCCTCGCGCCGGTGCTCGCTGACGCCCTCTTCGTGCAAGGACGCTACGAGGAAGCCCTTCGGCTGACGGAGCTCGCCGAGCGCCTCGCGCCGTCCGAGGATGTCGAACCGCAGATTGCGCGCGTCCAGGCGAAGCTGCTGGCCCGCCGGGGCGATCTCGAAGAGGCCGAGCGACGGGCCCGCGAGGCGGCGGCTCGCGCCGCGCGCACCGACCTTCTCGATGACCGCGCCCAAGCGATGGCCGACCTCGCAGAGGTTCTTCGCCTCGCGGGCCGGCCGGAGGAGTCGGCGGCCGCCACTCAGGAGGCGATTCGACTCTACGAGCAGAAGGGGAACATCGCCGCCGCGGCGCGCGTGGTTGGCGCCTCACTTCCCGCACCTCGGTGAACCGGTAGGTGAGCCGGTCGGAACGTGAAGGGTGCATATATTCAGATCATGCCGCTGACCTGGGGGTCGTTCGTTCTGCCCGTCATGGACAGGCACCCTGGCTCACGATGCGACTAGATCTAGCCTGGTGAGCGGCGGGGCTCGCCATCCAAGCCTTGAGTGCTTGAGACTCAACAGGGCGTTGAGTTGGGTTTCGGGCTTGCTCGAGACCTTGTGGCCATGCCCAGTCCACATTAGGACCGATCGTGAATGGGCAGGTCGCGGGCGTGATCAGAGTCTCTACGCCCTTCAGGCGCATGCTGCGGACGATCAGGGTAGAAGCAGGTAGAAGATGGAGAACAGCACCGCGGCATCTTTGAGGGAAACGCGCGTCTGGGCGCGAGCAAGATTTTCGACCCCTTCAGGCAATCGTGTCTGATCCCTGTCCCGCCGCGCGGCCAATGCGGGGCCAGTGCCCTCAAGACCCACTCTGAATCGCGGTTCAACGAAGCAGAAAAGTGCCTATGACCTGGGACTTTGGGATCGTGCCCCCGGGAGTGCGCGAGTTCACCGGATAGTGGACACATGTGTCGGAGCATCGTGGACACCTTCATGGGGGTCCGCGATGGAGCTGGCGCGGTACGTGGTCGAGGCTGTCGTGCTGGAGGGCCGGAGCTACCGGGAGGTCGCCCGGGCCCATGGCGTGTCCAAGAGCTGGGTGGGCAAGCTCGTAGGCAGGTACCGAGCCGGCGGGTACGAGGCGATCGCACCACGTTCCCGGGCACCCAACACGATCCCGCACCGCACGAGGGCTGAGCTCGAGGACGAGATCGTCGCCCTCCGCAAGCAGCTCTGCGACCTCGGGCTCGATGCGGGTGCGGAGACGATCCACCACCATCTCGGTCTGCGTCACGACCACGTGCCCTCGGTGTCCACGATCTGGCGGGTGCTCCGCCGACGCGGCTTCGTCACCCCCCAGCCGCACAAGCGACCCCGCAGCTCATGGATCCGGTTCGAGGCCCAGCTGCCGAACGAGTGCTGGCAGTCCGACGTCACGCACTGGCGGCTCGCGAACGGGACCGAGGTCGACATCTGCAACCTCCTCGACGACCACTCGAGGCTCGCGGTGGCGAGCCGGGTGATGGGCGTGGCCACGGCGCCGAAGGTGCTGGAGGTGTTCCGGCAAGCGGGTGCACGCTGGGGGTTCCCGGCGGCGCTGCTGACGGACAACGGGTGCGTGTACACGACCTGGCACCGGGGAGGGCCCAACGTGATGCAGGCCGAGCTGCTCCGCCTGGGGATCGACTACCGGCACTCCAGGCCCTACCACCCGCAGACCTGCGGCAAGGTGGAGCGGTTCCACCAGACGCTGAAGGCGTTCCTGGGCCGCCAGCCGAAGGCCACGACGATCGGCGAGCTCCAGCGGCAGGTCGACCGGTTCGTCGAGTACTACAACCACATCAGGCCGCACCGCTCGCTCGCCAAGCGATCGCCGCTTCAGGCGTTCGGGGCACGAGACAAGGCACGACCGTCCGGACCGAGGATCGAGATCGGCGGCGCCCTCAGGGTGCGTCGTGACCGGATCGACAAGAACGGCAAGGTTACGCTTCGCCACCGGACGAGGCTTCACCACATCGGCGTGGGTCACGCGCACAAGGGCAAGCGGGTGATCCTGCTGGTCGACGACCTCGACGTGAAAGTGCTGTCGGTCGACGGCGAGATGCTACGCCACCTCACGCTTGATCCGAACCGCGACTACCAGCCGCAGGGATGACGCGTGTCGTCTACGATGCGCCGACACATCCGTCCACGATGCGCCGACACATCACATCGTGCCCCCGGGAGGAATCGAACCTCCGCACGCGGTTTAGGAATTCGATTCGGTCCTCTTCGCTACCAGCAGCGATGGGACCAACTTGGCCGTCGACCTGCAAATCTGATCTCAAGGGCAACCACTCGTTGCTGGACGTTTCCCGGTCTTTCACGGGACCGGGACGGGACCGATGCGGGAAGGCTGGGGGCCCCGTGAGGCGGTCCGGGAGGCACAGTCGCCGTGGGTCGGCAAGCCATCGGTCGACTTCGGCGACTGCGAGCTCGGGGGTCCGACCGATGCCTGCGTGGAGCGAAAACGGCGGCTCGAGAAGGTGAGCACCGTGCGTGTGGAGTCTGGACGGCATCCGTCGTATGAGCTGCGTATGCGATCCGACTAGTCGCCTATGAAGGCGAGGTAGTAATGAACCTCTCTTTCGCAGATGCGAGCTAGTCGGAATACCGCCTCCAGGCCCCGCTTCTCGAACGGCCTCTCGACATATGTCGACAGGCGTTCGAACTCCGCGATGACGGTCGGCATCTGAAGCTTATTGAAGACGGTGTTGCCGTATGGATCTACGTGCTTGATCAGTTCCAGGGGTTCACCCGCCTGGATGGAGCAAAGGAGTGGGTGAAGGAAGCCTTCAGCTCCGGGCGCGGAGTCCTCGCGCCAGGGGCGCTTCCACCCCAGCAGACGCGCCTCGTTCCAGAGATGGACTTCGATCGCCATCACTTCCTCTCAGCTTGTCCTGAAAGCCATATCGCATCCTCGCCCAGTTGTCTCGGTGCCCGCCGGTGTTGACCGTCCTACCAGACGTCTACGTTTTAGGAACGTTGTCCGCGCATTACGCGAAAACCGTAGACAAGCGCTTATCAGCCCAGAACGTCCATCCACTCGATGGTCCGGAGGCGGGCCTGAGAGGGCCGGACCAGCATAGTCAAAGATGGCACGTCAAAATGAGGCACCATTCTTGGCCTTGTGTCGTGCGCCTCTCCGCCGCGGTCCCTTGCCACCCGCGTTTACCAAAGGCAGAGCAGCGGTGTGCGAGCGGACGCGGCGTCGGTGACTGGGCTGAGCCGCCCGTCGGCGACCGATCGAACGACGTAGTAGTAGGTCTCGCCCTCGCCTAACCCGAGAGCGGTATCGTGAAAGGACATCCCGTCGCGTCCGGGAACGCGCGCCACGAGCTCGAAGCCCTCGGTTGGCGACATGCTTCTGTACACCTCGTAGCCGGTCGCGACGCTCGAGGTCGTCGGTGTCCATGACACATCGACACGGGAGTTCAAGAACCCGTTGCAGGCGCCCTGCGCCACGACCCCGGACGGCGGGACGAGCGGGCGGGATAGGCGTGGGAGCGGATCCGGCCCTGGCGGCCAGATCGAGAGTCGCACGACGGGAAGGACCACGACCGCCAGCAGCACCGCGGCGATCGTCGCGGCAATGCCAACCGTCCACCGACGAAGCGGTGAGGAGGCCGGGGGTGGCCCGATGAGCGCACCCCGATGCGTCCCGAGCGGGGGCGTGGGCCACGTGTGGGCGCCTCGCCGGATCGGCACCGTCGCCGCCTCGGGCTGCGAGCCTCCGACGTCGTGGAGCGCCGCGGCCAGCTCTGCCGCCGACGGGAACCTGCAGCGCGGCTCCTTCATCAGGCACCGCAGCACGATCCGGTCGAGGCTCAGCGGCACCTCGGGACCGAGCTGGCTGGGCGGGACGGGGGGCGCCAGGACGTGTTGGGCCAAAATGGCTGCAGGTGACGGCCCCTCGAACGGCGGCCGCCCGGTCAACATCTGGTACAGCACGCAGCCCAACGAGTAGATGTCAGAGCGGGCGTCGCCGCGGCGACCCTCTGCCTGTTCGGGCGAGATGTATGCGACGGTGCCACGCGGAGACGGAGTGGGGTCGAACGCCGGTGTCCAGTCCTCCGCGCGCGCCAGCCCGAAGTCGAGGACCTTTGCTCGACCGTCCGGCCCGACGATCACGTTCCCCGGCGCGACGTCACGATGGGTCAGCCCGCGCGCGTGCGCGTAGGCGAGCGCCTCGGCGACGTCGCGGGCGATCCGTACAGCGAGCGCGGGGAGAAGCGGCGTCCCGTCCTCGAGCATCCGCGACAGGCTGCGACCCGGAACGAGCTCCATGACGATGAACGAGTGGCTCTGTGCGACAACGAGATCGTGGACGGCGACGACGTTGGGGTGGGTGAGTCGGGCTGCCGCTCGAGCCTCGCGACGCAGGTGACGGTGATAGCGCAGGTCGTGGCTCGCGAGGGCCGGCAGGATCTTGACGGCGACCTCGCGGTCCAGCACCTCGTCGCGCGCCGCGTAGACCTCGCCCATGCCTCCCCGCCCCAGGAGGGTCCCAACCAGATATCGCCCCGCCAACACCTGGCCGACGAGTGACGATCCGCCCAGGACCTGTGGGCCCGACACGACCCGAATCGTAGCGCTGAAGTCGGCAGAAGGGGCCGGCCACGGAAGCTGACCCCTCTCGCCTGGCAGGCTATGCCCGTGGTGGGGAATGATGCGCGGGCCGCTGCGGATTGGTGCGCCGGGCAAGCCCACAAACGAGCCCGGCTACGCGTTCGTGCAGGCCGATGCCCGAGGCAGGGTGGCGTGGAACTTCCCCCATGGCAGGAAGCCGTGCTGCCGGGCATCGCTTGAGTGGCCTCAATCGTTCCACCTCGCGCGGATGAATCGAGGCGTATGCCCCTCCTTCCCCGGACCTGTCTTGTGAGCCACGTCGGGGATTGACTCGGCTCCTACTACCCGCGGAGCTGGGTGTCCACTCGCGGGTCGACGCCGTGTCGCTCTTCCACAGACACGATCCGACCGCCGTCGTTTCGAAGGCCTAACGAAGCTGACGGCCGCGTCGCGGACGGGACGGCTCCTCGGTGGATTTCAGCGGGTCATCCACCGCCTCTCCCTTACCTGGGGGATGCCTATGGAAAGCGCGGAAAGTATCTTTCTCCAAGCCTCCGGGGGAAGGAGCTGTGCCATGGGCACATCGCGCGGAGACCAGCCCAGCTTCTGGGTTTCCATCCCTGGGCCACGACCACCCTCGCGAAGGAAACTGCACCGACCAGAGATCGACACGCACCTTGCGTCGATCGACGCGCGGATCTTCGGGCCTTCGGGACCAACCCAGTCGCCGCGGGCGGGACAATTTCCTGTCGGCTCAACCCGAGGGGTCAAGATCTGGGTCATTGCCTGCGCCGCGATCCTCGGGATCGCGTACCAGGCCGGCCTCATCGGCCCGCCCAGTGCCCACGCCGCTGATCCGCCCACTGCACTCATCAACGGTGACACGGTCGTTCCATCCAGTGATCAGCCCCCGAAGAGCGACGAGCAGATCCAGGCCGAGGCGAACGGCTTCACGGTCACCGTTGTCGACGGGACTACGTGGGATGCGATGACGGAGACACAGTTTCGAGCCTACGACGTGCTCATCATCGGCGATCCCAATTGCTCCTCCATCGCACCGTCAGTAATGGCGAACCTGGCGACCTGCACCAAAGCCGTTATTGACAGCGGCGGCAACCGCTTCACGATCGGCTCAGACCCCGTGTACCACTCCGGCCTAGATTCCACGAACGACCGCAACCACATCATCAAGGACGGCATCGCCTTCGCCGGCGCCCAGCCCGGCAAGACCGGCGCATACGTCGATACGTCCTGCGAGGCCAGCACGAACAACACGGATATCCTGAATGCCTTGAGCCTCAGCGGGACCGGTTGGACAGTAGAGTTGCCAGCCTGCGCGGGCAATATCGGGATCGTCGCCAGCGTTCCGGGTTTCGTTACCTCTGATGCCGACCTGTCGGACTGGTTCTGCTCCAGCCATGCCGACTACCCGTCGTGGGCGAGCGACTGGGTCCCCTTCGCCATTTCGGCGGACGCGCCGACCCAGAACTACTGTGCCACCGACATCGAGACGAAGACGCAGGTGTGTGGCGAACCGTACGTCCTGCTCTCGGGGCCAGGCGTCACTATCATCTCCGACATCTCGCTCAGCCCTGCCTCCGACACGAACCCCGTCGGGACGAACCATAGCGTAACGGCGACGGTCCTCCAGAACGGGGGCCCCGTGTCCGGGAAGACGGTGACTTTCACCATCTCGGCTGGACCAAATGCCGGGGCAAGCGGCACCTGCGGTCCGCCTACCTGCGTGACCGATTCGAACGGGCAAGTCACATTCGCCTATGCCGGCGCCGGCGGGGCGGGCACGGACACGATCGTGGCGCAGTTCACCGATGACAGAGGCCGCGTCCAACAGGCCACCGCATCGAAGACGTGGGTGACCGAGGTCCACACCACGCTCACCAAGAATGCCGATCCGACGAGCGGGGTGGCTCCGCTCACCGTCACGTATTCCTACCAGGAGGCCAACGACGGGTCCGAGCCCATCAGCAGCGTGGCCGTCACGGACGACATGTGCTCCCCGGTCACCCGCGGCCCCGACAGCCCAGGGGACAACGACACTACCCTGGAGCCCGGGGAGACCTGGACGTTCACCTGCACCCGCACCTTCACCACGGCCGGGACCTTCACCAACACCGCCACCGCCACCGGTACCACCAGCACGGGGGCACCCGCGCCGCAGGAGCGTGCCACCGCCACGGTGACGGTGACCGAGGTCCACACCACGCTCACCAAGAATGCCGATCCGACGAGCGGGGTGGCTCCGCTCACCGTCACGTATACCTACCAGGAGGCCAACGACGGGTCCGAGCCCATCAGCAGCGTGGCCGTCACGGACGACATGTGCTCCCCGGTCACCCGCGGCCCCGACAGCC
>JBKPDU010000068.1:0-15576 GCA_046728055.1 Actinomycetota bacterium
TGGCATCGGCGGAGGCCGATGCGAACGAACGACTGCTCTTCACCGAGTACGCCGGCGTGACCGAGGAGGCGGTTGCCGAGGCTTCGGCCGTGGCCATGGAAGCGGCGGCGCGCGACGCGAGCCTCGCCCAGGCCGAAGGCAGGGTGCGGACGATGGCCGACCGATGGGCGGAGACCGAGCGGTCGGTGCAGGAGCTTCGAGCGTGCGCGGCCGATGCACGGCGGGCGAGTGGCGTGGCGGCCGAGTCGGTGGAGGCGCTCGAGGATGTGGGCGGCCGCCTGGTCGAGGCCCAGGCGACGGTGTCGGCCGCCGCCGAGTCCGCCGAGGCCATGAAGAAGGGTGCCGTCAAAGCCAGGACGGCATGGGAGAAGGCGCAGGCACGGTGGGGTGGCATCGCGCAGCTGGCCTCGCTCCGGGCCAGGGCGGAGCGACTCGCCGGAGTTCGTTCGGAGGTGGGGGAGGCCCGGGCAGCGGCCAAGGCTGCCCGGGCGCTCCTTCCGAAGCTGGGCAAGAGGCTCGAAGCGGCGGAGCAGGCCGTGGCGACCCGCGTGGCCGAAGCCGAGGCCGCCATCGCCGCTCTTGCGTCGTCGGAGGAGACCCTCGACCGTGCGACGCACGCCGATCTCGTGGCAGCCGTTCGAAGCGGCGTGAAGGTGGGCGACCCCTGTCCTGTCTGCGGTCGATCCATCGAGTCCATTGCCAAGGTGCGTGGGACGCAGGAACTGGAACGCGCGAAGGCCGCATACGCGAAGGCCCGGCACGGCGCCGAGCGGGCGAACGAGATCTTGCTGGGCGCGCGGGCGGAGCGCGACGAAGCCGAGCGCGAGGCCGCGCAAGCTGAGCGCGAGGCCGCCCGGATGGAGAAGCACCTGGCGACCGTGAGCAAGAAGATGGAGACGGAGGAGACCGAAATCGGTGTGGCGTTCGGCGGAAAGCTTCCGGCAGATCCGGTCGCGGTGCTCGACAAGCGTCTCGAGCGTCTGGAGGACCTCGACCGAGCGTGCGACGAGGCCGAGGCGGCGTTGACCGCAGCCAAGGACGAACGGGTCGTCGCCGAACGGGAGCGTGATCGCCTCGTCGCTCGTGCCGGCGAGGTCCGAGGGCGACTCGAAGGGCTGTCGGCGGATGGGTTGGTCGACCGGGCTCGCACCCTGGCTGGGCCCGAACTCGCTCTTCCCGAGCTGCCGCAGGCCGGCGTGATCACCGATGCCGGCGACCTTCTCCCCTTCGCCACCGCGCTCGCGCACGGGCTCGGCTCGCTCGCAGAGGACCTGGACGAGCTTGCCGGTCGACGCGCGGAGGGGGAGGCGGATCTCCTGACCGAGGCCAAGGCGATCGTGGGCGACGAGTTCGAGCCCGTCCCGAGCCTGTCGGAGCTCGTCGATGCCGTCGCCAGAGCCCGGACCGTGGCCGCCCGGGAGGCGGCCACCGCCGAACACCGCTCGGCCGAGCTGAGGGCCAAGCTGGCGAACGCAAGGGACCTCGTCGGGCGAGTCACCGAGCAGCGGCAACGGGCCGCGCGCTTCGAGGCATTGTCAAAGGAGCTTCGGGCCGACAGGATCATCGCCTTCCTCCAGGTCGAAGCGCTCCAGATCCTCGCCGCCGCCGGATCGGAGCACCTGTCGACACTGTCCGGCGGGCGGTACCGCCTGGCGTTCGACGAGGACGAGTTCTTCGTGATCGATGCCTGGAACGGCGAGGAGCGCCGGAGCGCTCGGACGCTCTCGGGAGGGGAGACGTTCCTGGCCTCGCTCGGCCTCGCGCTCGCTCTTTCCGAACACGTGAGATCGCTCTCGCTCACGCGACGCGCCGACTTGGACAGCCTGTTCCTGGACGAGGGGTTCGGCACGCTCGACCCGGAGACGCTGGAAGTCGTCGTCGACGCGATCGAGCAGCTGGGGAGCGATGGCAGGATGGTCGGCGTCATCACCCACGTCCGGGAACTCGCGCTTCGTCTCCCGGCAAGGATCGAAGTGGATGGCTCGCCCCGGGGAAGCACGATCCAGGTGATCGCCTAGACGGGGCTGGGCTCAGGTCATCCGCCGTGCCTAGGCCGGCGTCACGTCGCGATCCACCACCGTCCAGTCGTTGCCGTCCCATCTGATGGTGGTGACGCGGAACCTGCTCGGACAGCAGTGGGAATCGCCCGGCTCGTACTCGGCCGCGCGGATCCGAAGCATCCCCGACGCCAGCTCGATCTGCGTATCGCAGGTCGACCGATGGAAGATGGGGGTGGCGAATCCGGCGCCACTCTGTACAACCCGCCACACGCCGCAGGCGCCGCTCCCGCCCTTGTCCTCGAAGGTCAGGGCGTCGGGGATCGCGTCCCTGGTCACGTCACCGACGTCGAACCGAACGCCGAGGACCCCTTCCGAGGGGGGATCGGTGAACGCATAGACGATCCGCCATGCAGGTGCGTCGGGAAACTGCTGCCACAGCTCGAACCCGTGCTCCGCCGAGAACGGATCGACGCCTCGCGTCCACGCCAGCGCGATCTGGGTGACCTGATCGGAGGACGGGGGGAACCTCCTGGCCATCGTCACGTCCGCTCCAGTCGGGGCGAGGTCGGTAACCGGAACCTGGTCGGCGGGCTGACGGCGGTCATAGGTGGTGGGGGCGCCGGCGGGAACCTCGATCATGGGCGAGGGAACGGGCGTCGGCGTCGCCGTTGCGGGGAGTGTCGGGCTCGGTGGCGCCGTCGGCTCGACCGTTCTCGTGGGGCTCGCCACCGGCGACGACTCGGCGCCACACGAGGTTGCCAGGATGAGCGAGATGAGCAAGACGGCGGGTCGACGCATGGCCGGCATGGTACCGGCCCACCCTTCCCCGGATGCCCGGTGGCGTGGAGTACAGTTCGGCGCATGGCTGAGGGACTGGAGCCGAAACCGGTGTCCGCGTCCCAGGTGACGCTGGTTCAGCTCATGGAGATCGCCGATGCGAACATCGCACGGATCGTGCACGGCGGAACCATCATGAAGCTCGTCGACACCGCGGCCGGCCTGGCCGCGATGAAACACTGTGGGGGCCCGGCCGTGACGGTGTCGATGGACACGATGTCCTTCCTCGCTCCGGTCAGGATCGGCGACGTGGTGACGGTCCGAGCCTCGGTGAACGACGTCGGCAGGACGTCGTTGGAGGTCGGCGTCCGGGTGGAATCCGAGAACATCGTGTCCGGAGAACGCGCACACACGGGAAGCGCCTACCTCGTGTTCGTCGCGCTCGACGAGGAGGGAAAGCCTCGCCCGGTGCCGCCCGTGCTCGCCCAGGGCCAGAGCCAGCGGCGCCGCCAGAAGGAGGCCAAGATCAGGCGCCGGACCCGCCTGGCCCACAAGCAGGCCATCCAGGAGCACCGGGACACCGTGGAGGCTGAGAAGGTCGAGGCCCCGCCGGACGAGGCCGAGCCCCACGACGACGAGGGGTTCCACAGGCGCGGCCATCTGCGCATGTAACAAGCGTTCCGCCTCCCGATCTCCCAGGTGGCCCTGGCGTTCCACCCTTCTCCGGCGTCGTGCTCCCGGCACATCGGGGACAATGGAGGGGTCGTCCTCGAGGGGGTCGGGTTCACATGGCCACGGAATTCGCCGCAGCCACGGATCGCCTGGCCACGGCCGGTGGCGACGTCACGATCAACCGGCTCGGCTGGCTCACCGAGCAGGGGATCGGCCAGGTCGCCCGCCTGCCACACACCGTGAAGATCCTGCTGGAGGACCTCCTCCGCCGAGCCGGGACACGGGACGTGGCCGATGCGGACGTCCGGGCACTGGCCGACTGGCCGGCGCCGGCCCCCCAGGCGAACGTCGCCTTCATGCCGGCCCGGGTCCTGATGCAGGACTTCACCGGTGTCCCGGCAGTGGTCGACCTGGCCGCCATGCGATCGGCCATGGCTCGCGCCGGCGGCGATCCGAAACGGGTCAACCCGCTCGTCGATGTGGACCTCATCATCGATCACTCGGTTCAGGTCGACCTGTTCCGTAGCGCTCGGGCGTACCAGGCAAACATCGAGTGGGAGTACCGGCGGAACGGCGAGCGATACGCGCTCCTTCGATGGGCCCAGCAAGCGTTCGACGGTGTCCGGGTGGTCCCGCCCGGCGCCGGCATCTGCCACCAGGTCAACCTGGAACATCTGGGCAAAGTCGTAGCGACGAAGGACGGGGAGGCATTCCCCGACACGTTGGTGGGAACCGATTCCCACACCACCATGATCAACGGCCTGGGCGTGCTGGGGTGGGGCGTCGGCGGGATCGAGGCCGAGGCGGCCATGCTCGGACAGCCCATGTTCCTGCCCCAGCCGATCGTGGTCGGCGTGCGGGTCACCGGCGCCCTCCCGGCCGGAACGACGGCCACCGACCTGGTGCTGACGCTGACCCAGATGTTGCGGGCGCACGGCGTCGTCGGGAAGTTCATCGAGTTCTTCGGGCCGGGCTGCTCGACCCTGGAGCTGGCCGACCGGGCCACGCTCTCGAACATGTGCCCCGAGTACGGGGCGACCGCCGCGTTCTGGCCGGTCGACCAGGAGACGCTGCGATACCTCCGGTTCACCGGGCGCGAGGATCGGGTGGACCTGGTCGAGCGGTACACGAAGGAGCAGGGTCTGTTCCGGACCGACGCCGACCCGGAACCGACGTTCAGCGAGGTCCTCGACCTGGACCTGTCTGCCGTAGAGCCATCGGTGGCCGGGCCCAAGCGCCCTCAGGACCGGGTGCCGCTCTCCGGCGTGTGGGCGTCGTTCATCGAGGCGTTCCGGGACCGGATGGAACCCGATCCCGAATCCACCGAGGTGGGCAGGCTGATCGACGAAGGGGGTGCGCACGGCGGAACGAGGGAGGGGCCGGAGGTCGACACGTCGCGGCCGGTGGACCCGGAGGACGGACGGTCGGTGAAGCTGAACGACGCGGAGATCCGGCACGGGTCGGTGGTCATCGCGGCCATCACCAGCTGCACGAACACCTCGAACCCGACGGTGATGATCGCCGCGGGCCTCCTGGCCAAGCGGGCCGTGGAAGCCGGGCTGGAGACCAAGCCGTGGGTCAAGACCTCGCTCGCTCCCGGATCGCGAGTGGTCACCGACTACCTCGACGCCGCGGGACTCCAGCCGTACCTGGACAAGCTGGGGTTCTCCCTCGTCGGCTTCGGCTGCACCACCTGCATCGGGAACTCCGGACCGCTCCCCGAGGACGTGGCGAGCGCGGTACAGGAGAAGGACCTCGCCGTGGTGGCCGTGCTCTCGGGCAACCGGAACTTCGAGGGCCGGATCCACCCGCTGGTGCGGGCGAGCTACCTGGCCTCACCACCGCTCTGCGTCGCGTACGCGCTCACCGGGCACGTCGAGACGGACCTCACGCGGGAACCCCTGGGGACGGGCCTTGACGGCTCGCCGGTCTACCTCCGCGATCTGTGGCCGTCCGCCGAAGAGGTGCAGGCGGCCGTGGCCGAGGCCATCTCCCCGGAGCAGTTCAAGCGGGAGTACGGCCGGATCTTCGGTGGCGACGAACACTGGAATTCGCTTCCCTCCCCGACCGGACCGATGTTCGAGTGGGACCCGGCATCGACCTATGTCCAGGAGCCCCCGTTCTTCGAGGGCCTGGCGCCCGATCCGTCCGAGCCGGGTGACCTCCTAGAGGCTCGCGCGTTGGTCAAGATGGGCGACTCGATCACCACCGACCACATCTCGCCCGCGGGGGCGATCAAGCCGGACTCACCGGCCGGGAAGTACCTCATCGAACACGGGGTGGATCAGCGCGACTTCAACAGCTACGGCTCCCGCCGGGGCAACCACGAGGTGATGATGCGGGGGACCTTCGCCAACGTTCGGCTGCGGAACGAGGTCGCGCCGGGGACCGAGGGACCGTGGACCACGCATCTTCCGAGCGGCGAGGTCGTGACCGTCTTCGATGCGGCGCTTCGATATCGGGAGGAAGGCGTGCCGTTGCTCGTGATCGCGGGCAAGGAGTACGGCTCAGGGTCCTCGCGGGACTGGGCGGCGAAGGGACCGGCCCTCCTCGGGATCCGCGCGGTCCTGGCCGAGAGCTTCGAGCGGATCCACCGGAGCAACCTCGTGGGGATGGGCGTCCTGCCGCTCCAGTTCGAGGAGGGAGACTCGGCGGCCTCGCTCGGACTGACCGGTAGGGAGATGCTCACGATCGAAGGGCTGGCCGGCGGGATCCAGCCGGGACAGGAGGTCACGGTCCGGGCACGGCGAGAGGACGGATCCGAGGTCCCGTTCCCGGCCACGGTCCGGATCGACATGCCGGCCGAAGTCGAGTACTACCGGCACGGGGGGATCCTCCAGCTGGTGCTGCGCCAGATGCTCGCGGGCTGAGAGCCCGGCGCGACGGTCCTCGCCTGCGGTTCTCGTCACGAACGGGGAGTCCCAACGGGATTTGACCCCCGTCGGGACGACGTTCCAGGCCGAGATGACTGGCAGGGGCCGGGTCGTACCTATAACGATCCAGTTCACCGAGTTCGACTTACCCCCGCAGGCTCGCCGAGCCGGTGGCTGATGAGCACGATGGATCTGACGGGCGGGCTCACCTTCGAGCCTGCCGACGGAAGCACAAGGATGCGGTGGTCGTGGAACCTCAAGCCGCGTGGCGTCCTCCGGTTCACGGGTCCGGCCGTCGCGAGGATGGGGCGGCGGCAGGAGCGGAGGATCTGGACGAACCTCAAACGGCTCCTCGAGGCGCGGCGTCAGTGACGGTGGCGCGTTCGGAGTTGTCTACCCGACCGGCCTAAGAGAAACGGGACCCTGGACCCTAGAGACCCTTGCCGTCGGTGGAGTAGTCCTTCTGGGAAACAGTAAGCAAGAGGCAGAAGTCAAGGAGGCCGCAGATGACTGAGCGGAGGATAGGCCACGGTATCCTCGACGCGCTGAGCGGCCTCCCGCTCTTCGCAACCGCCCCCTTATACCGGCGCTGGCACCAGCGGTGGGGAGCGACCGACGAAGAGGTGCGGGGCTCCATGCCCGGGGACGAGATCGTCCCCAAGGCATCCTTCAACGCTACCCGGGCCATCACTATCGACGCTCCGCCGGAGATGGTGTGGCCGTGGATCGTGCAGATGGGATACCGGCGGGCAGGCTTCTACACCTACGCCGTTCTGGACAACGCCGGCTACGAGAGCGCCGACCGCATCCTGGAGCAGTACCAGCCGCCGAAGGTCGGTGACTGGATCCCCATGTACAAGAAGGTCAACGAGACCACGGCGTTCAAGGTCAAGGCGTTCGAGATCAACGAATGGCTCCTTTGGGAGAAGCCCGATAGCACGTGGGCGTGGAAGCTGATCCCGCTGGACGGAGGACAGACTCGCCTGATCTCCCGCCTTAAGGCGCGATACGGATGGGAGAAGCCGGGAATGGCGATCTTCACCCTTGTCCTTCTGGAGTTCGGAGACTTCCCGATGATGCGAAGGGTCCTGAAGGGGATCAAGGTCCGCGCCGAGCGGATGAGCGCACGGCAGGCCGTGCCGCCACCCGTGTTAGGGCGGCTCGAGGTGAGGTGATGGCGATGCTCGATGTCACCGGAAGGGGGGAGAGGACGTGGAGACGTCTGTGAACACGCCGACGCGTGGGCCCGTCGGGGTGATCGAGGTCGAAGCGGACATCCGAAGGTCGCCGGAGGAGGTCTTCGACTACGCGAGCGACCCCGATCGCGAACCCGAGTGGAACATCAGGATGAAGCGCGTCGCGAAGCTCACCGAGGGCCCTGTCGGCGTGGGCGCCCGCTACCGGATGGAGTTCACCCAGGGTCCTCCGGCCATCAGCGAGTGCGTGCGCTTCGAGCCCCCTAGCTTCTGGGAGCTGGTCGGTGGGTCGAAGATCATCAGTTCCGGCTTCAGGGGCTGGGTTGAGCCCAGCGGCGATGTCAGCCACCTGCTGCTCCGGATGGAGATCTGGCCCCGCGGCCCGTTGCGGTTGGCCCTGCCGCTCCTGCGCCCGCGGATGCAACGTGAGCTTGAGCGCGACATCGCCACCATCCAGGCGAAGCTGGAGAGCGCGGAGCGGCCATCCGTGGGTCCGCTCTGAGCGGGAAGGAGCGTGGAGAGATGGTAAGCATCAAGGAGGCGGCCGGGGAGTTCCTGGCCCACAAGCGAATCGCGGTGACGGGGGTATCCCGTAAGCCCCAAGGTCACGGGAGCAACGTCGTGTACCAGCGCCTGCGGCAACGCGGGTACGAGGTCTTCGCCGTGAATCCGAACACCGACCAGGTGGAAGGAGATGTCTCCTACCACGACCTGAAGTCGATCCCCGGTGGCGTGGACGCCGTGGTCATCGGGACCAGGCCGGAGATTGCCGAGGACTCCATGCGCGAGTGCGCCGACCTCGGTATCAAGCACGTGTGGATGCACCGGTCGTTCGGCAAGGGCAGCGTCTCGGATGCCGCTACGGACTACGGGCGGAAGCATGGCATCACCGTGATCGACGGCGGGTGCCCGCTGATGTTCGAGCCGACGGCGGATGGAGCGCACAAGGTGATGCGCTTCGTGTTCACCATGACCGGCAAGGTCCCGAGGACCTGCGAGGCCCCCACGGTCACCCAAGGGAGCTGAGGATTTTGTCCAGCGTCATCTCACCGGGCAGGGGAGGGACCATCACGCCGATCGAGCGCCTGAGCGCGGCGGATCTCAGCATGGTCTGGCCGGAGGACTTCGGGTGGCCCCAGGACATCGGGGCGATCGCCGTCCTGGACGGCTCGAGCCTCCTCGACGCCACCGGCCGCTTCCAGATCGAGGAGGTTCGGGATCACATCGGGAGCCGCCTGCATCTGCTGCCTCGGTTCCGTCAGCGCCTGTACATGCCCCGCCGGGGCCTCGGGTGGCCGCTGTGGGTGGACGTGAGCTCCGTCGATCTGGCCTGCCACGTCGGCGTGTTCCCGCTCGAGGTTGGGGCCGATGAAGCGGAGTTCTTGGCGGCGTGCGAGCGACTGCGTCGGAGGCCCTTGGATCGGTCCCGTCCCTTGTGGGAGCTGTGGTTCCTGCCCGGTCTGCCGGAGGGGCGGATCGGGCTGTTCATGAAGCTGCACCATGCCGTGGCGGACGGGATGGCAGGCGCGGCAGCCTTCGGGGCCCTCCTCGATTTCACCTCGGACGCGCCCCCGCTGTCCCCAACCCCATGGAAGCCCGGGCCGATCCCCTCGGTGGGTGAGCTGTTTCGCGACAACGTCTCCAGGCGTGCCCAGGCCGCGCGAGCCTTTCTCTCGAGGCTCGCACACCCCGGCGACACGGCCCGGGAGATCCGGCGCGGCTGGCCGGCGGTTCGGGAGGCCTTCGGGGAGGGACGTGCCCCGCTGACGAGTGTGAACCGACCGGTCGGCTCGAACCGCAGACTGGCCCTCATCCGCTCCACACTGGATGTCGTGAAAGGCATCTCCCACGCTCAAGGCGGCAAGGTGAACGACGTCCTGATAACGGCTGTGGCCGGAGGGCTCCGCGAACTGCTCCAGAGCAGGGGGGAACGGGTCGAGGGCCTGATGCTGCGGGCCATGGTCCCGGTGTCGCTCCATCGGGAACAACCGGGTCAAGCCCGCGGCAACCTGGACGGGGTCATGGTCGTGCCGTTGCCGATCGGTGAGCCCGACGATATCCGCAGGCTCCGGTGGATCGCCGCCGAGACCGCGAGGCGGAAGACGAAGGAGCGTCCGCCGGGCGGCACGCTGTTCCGCAACGGCGTCATCCAGCGCGCGTTCGTTCGGCACGCCGCCCGCCAGCGGTTCATGAACGTGTACGTGGCCAACGTCCCTGGCCCACCGGTGCCGCTGTACCTGGGGGGAGCGCCATTGCTCGAGGTGTTCCCGGTGGTCCCGATCATGGGGAACCTGACTCTGGGCATTGGGGCGCTCTCCTACGCCGGGCAGTTCAACCTCACCGTGGTTGCGGACCGGGACGCCTGCCCCGACGTCGAGGTCTTCGTCGAAGGAGTGCGGAGCTCGCTGGACGAGTTGGCCCGCTCGGTTTTCGTCGCCTCTTAGGGGACCGGCCCACGCCCGACCTTGCCTTGCCAAAGTGCCCCCCAACACCGGGTCCCTCGCCCCTACAGGTTCATCGGCCGCGCATGGAAGCTGGGCTCCAAGTTCGACCGGGTGAAAGGGGACTGCGATGACTCGAATCTTGATCGGCGGCTTCCTCATTGCTCATGGGCTGGTGCACATCGGGATGTGGGGGGTGCCCAAGCTCCAGACCGCGGAGGGGAGCCCGTTCGTCTCGTCTCACTCCTGGCTGATCGGCTCCACGAAGGGGCTGGCGGCCGTCCTCGCCGTGCTGACGGCGGTGGTCTTGATCGCAGGAGGCGTCGCCTTGTTCGCGCACTCCGGCTTGTGGCGACCCCTGACCATTGTGGGCCTGGCGGGCTCGTTGTTCCTGGACGTCCTGTACTTCAACCCCTGGTTCATCTTCATCACCGTCGTGAACGGGGCGTTCCTGTGGGCCCTGGTGTGGGCGCACTGGCCGGCGGCGAGCCGGGTAGGGGCGTGAGATCGGGGAGAAGAAACGAAGAGGAGGCGGTACCCATGTGGCCGGGGAGCTATGCGGAGCACATCCGAAGGGCCGAGGAGCGCCTGTCGTCCTTCGAAAGAAAGACGGTGGATTCGGCGTGGGGGACCATCGAGTACGCCGAGCGCGGCTCGGGGATCCCTCTCCTGGTGAGTCACGGGATCGGGGGTGGGTTCGATGCTTGCGTGGTAACGGCGGAGGTCTGGGCCGGTGAGGGGCTCCACGTGATCGGGCCGTCCCGGTTCGGCTACTTCCGGTCGGGCCTACCCACGGGGGCCAAGCCCGCCATGCAGGCCGACGCGTTCGCCGGGCTCCTCGATGCTCTGGAGATCGAGCGCGCCGCCGTCCTCGGGTTCTCGGCGGGAGGACCGCCGGCGATCCAGTTCGCGCTGCGCCACCCGGAGCGGACGCTGTCGCTGGTTCTGGCCTCAGCCCACCTGCCAACCTCACCCTACGTCAAGCTCCCCGCGGCTTTATACCGGAGGATCTTCTCCGAGCGGCTCTTCTGGCTCCTGAAGACGCTCGCCCCGGGGCGCCTCGCCAGGATCATGGGGGTGCCCAAGGGATTCCGGGCCACCGCGGAGGAGTGGGAGTCGATCCGCTACCTCATGGATGGCCTCTTCCCCATCCGGCCCCGGAGGGAGGGGATGGTCCTGGACGGGGTGCTCACCAACCCCGACGTGGAGCGCTATCCGCTGGAGGAGATCGCGGTTGCAACGCTGATCATCCATTCGGCGGACGACACCCTGGCCCACTACGAGACGGCGCCCCGGGCTGCCGCACGCATCCCCGGCGTAAGGTTCGTCACCATCGACCGAGGCGGACATCTGTTCGTGGGCCGTGAGGAGATCGTCCGGAAAGAGGTGGGGGAGTTCATCAGGTCGAACGTCCCCGCGGATCCGGCCTACAACGGCGCGTTCCCAGGCGGCCTCAGTGCAGCGCGTGCCGCCCGATAGGAAGGTGTTCGACATGGTCACTAAGCCAGAGCAGTTGGATATGAGAGGACGGACCGTCCTGATCTCCGGCGGAACCGGAGGGATCGGATTCGGGACCGCCCGGGGCCTGGCGCGACATGGTGCGCACGTGATCATCACCGGCCGCGACGCCGGCCACGGTGAGCATGCGGCCACGGTGATCCGGGGAGAGAGCGGCGGTGCGTCCGTGACGTTCATCCAGGCTGACCATTCCACGGTCGGCGGGAACCAGCTCCTGGCGGACCACGTGCGCAACGCGTTCCCCGGACCGAGCGCGCTCATCAACAACGTCGGTGGGCTGTACGAGACCAGGCGGGAGACGGCCGACGGATACGAGGCCACGCTGGCCATGAACTTCGTCGGCCCGTTCACGCTGACGGCCGAGCTGCTGCCGGTCCTTCAGGGGAAGGGGCCCACGCGCTGCGTGAACGTGGTGTCGGCCGCGATCCGGATGTACAAGGGCGATCCGTTCGACGACGTCCAGTCGGAGGCGGAGTTCATCGGCGCCGACGCCTACGGACAGACCAAGCTGCTCAACGTGCTGTTCACGCTGGCCCTGGCGAAGAGAGTCGCTCCGGAGCTGGTCACGGTGAACATGGTGCACCCCGGCGTTACCTGGACGGACATGACCAGATCTCAGACCTGGCGAGCCAACCCGTCGTGGAGATGGATCTGGCCGGTGATGCGGCTGATCATGCGACACGGATCACCGGAGAAGGCGGCTCGGCGGGTGGTCTTCCTCGCCTCATCGCCTGAAGCGCAGGCCTACACGGGCCAGTACTTCGAGCGCAAACGGACCCCAAAGCCTCTGTCGGCCCGGGAGCTCGACTCAGGGCTCCAGGAACGAGCTTGGGCGCTCGGTTCCGAGCTGGTGGCTCACGCTCCCACCAGCTTGCAGCCAACGAGGTGGGTGAGGATGAGCGGCTGCAGGACGATCTTGGGCGCGTGATCCCGAAGGAGGCGACGGTGCGATTCCTCTACTTCTACGTCGTGAAGGACCACCAGCATCGAGTCCGAGTGATTGCACCGGAACACGCCGCCTACTGGCGGGAGCTTGGTCTTGATCGATACCTCGGCGGTCCCTTCGTCGACCGGTCCGGTGGGCTAATCATGTTCGACGGTGACTCTCGGGAGGACGCCGAACGGCTCGTGGCGCGTGACCCCTTCCTTCAGGAAGACCTCCTTCAGCAGCACTGGGTTAAGGAGTGGGCGCCGGAGCCACCGGAGGCCTGAGGACCCTCTCCTGAGGTCCGCGCGTTTCCCACCCGACGCGCGGGGCCGTAAGCCGGTAACAGAGGAGATGCGACCTGCGGGTCCTGATCGCTGCGCTGTTCGTCAGTCGCGGACAGGAATCTCCGCCTCCCAGAGGGCCCGTCGGATAGGGGCCATGTGGCACTGGGTCGAGCGGGGCCCCCTGACGAGAGTGGGCCAAAAGCCAGGTGCGAACGGATCCCGGGAGCACCGAGCGCCGGAGAAGGGAGGTGAGCGGCGATGGTGGCGGCATTGATCGTCGGTGTGGTGCTGTGCTGTGGTCTGTGCGGGTACGGCATCAACAGGGCGGTTCGTCGGGCACGGGAACGCCGAGAGAGAGCGGGTCAGCTGGTCACCCCAAGTTAGACATCTCGTGGGGGAGGGAAGCGACGGACGGACCCGCAGCCACCGCTTAGCGCGGAGATCGGTTGCGCAACGGTGGCAGTCGGGAGGTGGGAACGATGAGCGTGGATATCGCGGTACCGCACCAAACCAGGGTTGAGACCTCGAAGCGCAGGTTCTTCCACCACTACCTCGAGATGATCGTGGTGATGCTGGTGGCGATGGCGGTCCTTGGGGGAGTGGTGTGGTCGGTATTGGCTCTCCTTGGCCACTCCAACCTTCGCCACTATGCCGATGTGCGTGCCTTCATCATGACGGCCAACATGACCATCGGGATGACGGTCTGGATGCGCTTCCGGGGCCACGGTTGGGCCCCAACGGCCGAGATGGACGGGGCCATGGTCCTCCCGATCGTCCTTCTCATCGGCCCGTACTGGGCCGGGGTGCTGTCAGCCGAGGCGCTCCTTGGAGTGATGCACGCGTTGATGCTTCCGTTCATGTTCGTGGTCATGCTGCGCCGATACGACGAGTACGCGCAGGCACACCGGGGCCACTCAACGGAAACGAGGTAGCGCCAAACGTCTGAATCGGCTCTTGGGGGCTTCACAGGCGGGCTGATCCGTCCCGTCTCCCAGCGGGCCGCCGGTTCGAGGAACCCCCTTCCTCTTTATCGACTGGTACCACACTGGTACCCCTTGAGGATGGAAACTTACGAGTAGGCCAGGCTTAGGACGTGCAGCTCGAACACGAGCCGGCGGCTCTCCTCGGCGAACGCGTCGCCGAGCTGCACCGCCACGTCGCCCGGCTCGCGACCGACGGGAAGGCGTTCAGGATGCCGAGGAGCCGGGCCTTGTCGCTCGGGCGGATCTCGCCGAAACCTTCTGTTGGGCCTCACTGCGTTCCCTCGTCACCAAGAGAGCTTCCATGAAGCTCGGCATTTCGACACGACCCTGATTCCCACCCTCGGCGGGTTCGGTCGTGACGTATCGCGAGCGTCCGCGGAACAAATGCGGGACGAACGTCCCGGCTGCCTCGCCGGCTTAGACTCGACAGGGGTCTCTACCTCCGCTTTTGCTTGTAGTCCTAGCTGCCCCGTGCGCGAACTGGCGCGCAGGCATGTCTGGCATGGCCAGGACCACGCGACCACTGAGAATCGTGACCGTGACCGATCCGAATCCGCTGTTCGGCATTGACTGGGCGACACTGCTCAGGCAGGAGTTCACGAAGCCGTCCTGGGTCCATCCTCCAGGCGTTCGTCGCTGACGCCCGTACGCGCTTCGCCGTCTGTCCATCCGACGATGAGGTCGATTCAGCGCGCTTGCAGTGGTGATCGGTCTTCCTGGTGCTGCACCGCGTGGTCGGGGTGATCCCGCCGGTCGAAGAGCCCACTCAGGCCAGTTGCCCCAGACCACGACCGCGTACTGGGAGCCGGACCCGGCCGCCTCGAACGAGATCCACCCGAACGTGAGCGGAAACGTGATCAACGTGGCGAGCACGACACCCCAGAACACGGCCTGGTGGGCAAGCCAGCGGCCGGGCCCCCGGCGGGCGATGAACGTCTGCAGGGTGAGGTTAGAGACCAGCGCCCGGGGGACGAGCGTCGGGAAACGCCGGAAGTTGCGGAAGGACAGGAAGCTCGACCACCCGCGCCGCAGGTAGAGCATGGCGGGTGGGCTCCGCATCCACAGGACATAGCGGTAGGCGACGCCAAACGCCAGGAAGATTGTGGCCGTCGCGTAGCCGACGAGCGCCGCGTCGAAGGTCCGCAGGCGCCGGCTTCCGAGGTAGATGGCTGCCGCCGTCACCGCCGCGGCTAGAGTGCCCGCGAAACTGGCGGGGACGTCGACCGCAGACCGGAGATCGGCGTCTGAGGTTAGGATCCGATCCTCTCGTGAATCGCAACCTCGTATTCCACGACGCTCTGCACGCTACCGTCCACGACCTTGGCCGCATCGTTCCGTAGACGGCTGGCCTTGATGCGGCTCGCCTCCATGTCGGCCTGACTCTCCCAAAGGCTCATGGTCAGCGCGCGATCGCTCTCGGGGCTAACGAGGACGAACACGTCTGCTATTCCGTTCATATCGCTGATTTGGCCAATGGCCCCTCGGAAGCTCCCGACGGCCTCCTCCACTCGATGGCCCGGAATCTCGTAGACGGCTACGCGTGCGAACATCGGTGCACCTCCCTATCGGCCCTCACCAATCAGCGTCATCGAGCCGTAGTAGTGGTTGGCGACGGACCCCTCGGCCGCCTGCATCAGGTCTCGTCCTTCATCCGGACCCCCGAAACGGCAAAGGACGCCGGTCGTCGACCAGGCTTCCCGGCACCCCAGGACTGCCAGTCCATCCTTATCCGGTCGACCGGTCGCCGCTACTCCACCGTGAAGCCGGTCCGCATCCCTTCCGAGTAGTGAGCCTCCTGCTCTTCCTCGTCGTAGATGTTGCAGATCAACACGTACGAGCCCGCCGTGAGATCGTCGATGGTCAGCGTCGGCGTGTCCCCCACCGGGATGTCCTCGACCTCGTCC
>JBKPDU010000069.1:0-3928 GCA_046728055.1 Actinomycetota bacterium
CTATTGGTCACGCGGGCAGATGCGATCATGCCTGCAACCGCGGCCACGACGGCGACGTCGGATGCTCCGCCATCCTTCGGCCGTCTTGTCGGAGATCCAGCCATGCAAGAAGTACTGGCCCGACGTTGGAGTGAGTGTGTCTCGTGTCTGTCCGCTGGCGCGCCGCTAGCGGCGACCGTGATGATGGGGGGTCTCCTCGAGGGTCTCCTGCTCGCGAAGGTGAACAGCCTCAGCGACAAGACGCGGGTCTTCACTGCCACGCACGCGCCCAAAGATCGCAATGGGCAACCCCTCCCCCTATCGCAGTGGACCCTCAAGGATTACATCGATGTGGCCCATGAGCTGCGATGGATCTCGCGGTCTGCCCGCGATGTTGGGGCGGTGTTGAGGGATTACCGGAACTACGTGCACCCCCAGAAGGAGCTGTCGCATGCCATCAGCTTGTCCGCGCAAGATGCATCTCTCTGGTGGGAGGTTTCGAAGCTCATCGCGCGAGAGTTGTTGTGAGCGTGAACGCGGACGCGAAGAAGCGTGGCAGTAGCTTGTGGGTTGGATAGCCGCCTGAAGTTGTCCTGCCTGGCTCGGCGTCAGCGCTTCAGCTCGGATTGTCACGCTGGCGGATAAGTGGCGAGCGGGCGCTCTGGCAATCGTCCGCAAGCCAGTCGTCACACCTCCCGCCACCCGATCTTCAGGTCACGCGTCTCGGGAAGCCCCAGCAGGCGCTGTGCGGCTTCGTTCTTCCTCAGGCTGCCCAATCCGAGCGTCACCGTCTTCAAGTTGGGATGACCGATCAGGGGCGTGAGGTCCTCGGGAAGCAGATGCGACATGTCAACCAGCAGCAGCTCCTCGAGGGCCGGAGCCGTGGCAATCGAACTGAGGTCACGAAGACCCTTCATCGTCTCCAGGTGGATGCGGAACCGTCCTCGTTCAGATGACACTTGATGCCACGAACGATATGGCAGCCGGGGCTGCGGCGGAGGACGTGTTGGGGGATCGGGCACATGAGGTGTGGGTGACACTTGGCCTGCCTCCCTTCACGATCACCTTCGTCGACGCGAAGCCGAAAAGCGACCGCCAGCCCTCGCGCCTCCTTCTCTTCGGGACAAGCCCATCGCGGCACCCTCGTGGGATGTTCCGTCAAGGTTTCCCTTGGTAGAACGCCGGGCTAGGCTGATGGCGTGCCTCGACCTCGACGGGACCTGACGACGCCGGAGAAGCGGCACCTGCACTCGCTCGAGAGCCGCATGGCGCGGCTCGAAGCCGAGCTACAGGCCACCCGCCGCGAGTGGGCCGAACTGGTCGAGGAGGCAGGCCAGGCCGCCGTGGCGCGAGAGCTAGGCGTATCCCGCCAGGCCGTAGCGGATCGCCTGCGGCGCATCCGAGCGAACCGCGAGGGCCGGAGCGGTCGGCGGTGAAGGACGCAAGGGATCCCTTGCGTTTTTCCGTGGCCGGGTGTATCGTCGGTTCAGGTACGGGAGCGGGGCGCGAGCCGGTTCAGCCACCAGCGGTCAGAGCCCGCTTAGGGCCATAACGCGAGCACCGAAGAGCTGCCGCCAGCGCCCGGAACCTAGGGAGCCCCTGATGGGGCGGAATGACATGGTGTGGCCGGTCGCAAGGCCGGTCGAAGAGGTCAGGCGTAGTTGCACGGTGGACCTCTGAGGGGGCGGCCCCGAAGGACCGCCCCCTCCTTTTTCGAGGGCGGGATCGAGTCGTGCGCGGGGCCGTCGCCCCGTCGTCCCGCCCGGTGATCTCGGTGGCGTTCCCCCGTATGCAAGAGACTCTTGACGTTGGTTTTCAGGGCCGGCCTCCATCCGCCCCGCGACTGCATCTCGCTCGGGGTTCGCCCCTCGGCGTCGAGGAGATCGGTCGAGGGGTCCACGGTGATACGGTCAGCACCCGGTCTCTCCTTCTGGAGGAGGTAACCATGGCCAACAAGGACAAGGGCGGTTCGAAGAGCTCGAAGACCGCGGCGAGCAAGTCGCTGAAGGAGAAGCGGGAGGCGAAGAAGGCTAAGGCCGCCGGCTCGGGTTCCTCATCGTCGGCAAACTGGACCAAGAAGTAGGCGGGGTGGGGAGTCGCCGAGAACGGCAGCCGGCCCCGGCGAAGTCATGGAGACCAGATCGGACTCGCCCAGAAGTCCCAGACCCACGCCGCATGTTTCGGTCAATCGGATGATTGGCGCCCAGGACCAAGTGCGTTCCGTCGGAGGCCCAGCTCCAGCCGGCGCATGGTCGGTGCCCAGGCGAACCAGGTCTTCATCTGTGACGAGTGTGTCGCTCGGTGCGCCGAGATCTTGGCCGAGACGGACTAGGCGAGGCAGCCGGGAGCATTACGTGGACCAGGGGCCGGGGAACCGCGCGGAGCAGATACGGTAGCCGAGCTCCTCGTCTCCGACTGGAACACCCGCGTACCACATCCCAAACGACCCGTCATGGTGCTTCACCACACACGGAGTGTGGACGCTCAGGCCGTCGGGCCCTTGGCCTGCCGGTTCAAGGACCGCGCCCCGACGGTCCCACGAGAGGCCATCGGATGAGGTCGCCAGAGCGATCCGGATCGGACCTCCGATGTCGCTTGCATAGAACAAGTAGAAGGTCCTCGAGACCTCGAGCACACAGGGGTGCGAAACGGCGACCTCGCCCCGTTCTGGCTCCAAAATCGCCCCTACCCGGTCCCAGGAGGCGCCCGTCTGAGAGACCGCCGCGGCAAGCACCGTCCGCTGGTCGCCGATCGAGCCCGGGTACCCCGTGAAGAACAGCCACCACCGTTCGCCTGTTATCAACAGACAGGGATGGTTGGCGCCGCCCGCGTCCTCGGGGCCACGCTGCATGATGGTTCCCTGGGGGTCCCAGCGACGCGAGTCATCCGACGTGGCCATATGAAGGCGACTGGCCTCTCCATCGAAGCCTCCATACACCATCAGATAGCCACCGGGGGTCTTCACCACGCAAGGCGATTCGGCACCGTAGGAGTCGCTGTCGCCGGCGAATCCGGCGTCGATCGCGATTCCCTGCCGTTCCCAAACGCCGCCCGGGGATCGTACCGCCGCCAGGATCCTGGAGGTCGCACCGTCACTCCCCGAGTGCCACATCCGAAGTGTGCCATCTGCGTCCTCGAGCACCCACGGGCGCTCCGCCCGGAGGGCGTCGGCCTCGCCAGGCGTCCTCGGTAAAGTGACCTCCCCCTCGCGAATCCACTCCACGACCTCACTCTAGGACGCCTTCGGCGGGGTCGATTGAGGGTTCCCCGCCCCGGCCCCGATACGAGACGATCGTCGGCCCTCCGAGCGGCCGACCATCCATAAGAGCCCAATCGAGGAGCGCGGCCTCGAGGCCTCTGGCCTTGCGGGCCGTTCGCTTCCCCTGCTTGCCGATCTTGGCCGCCCGGCGTCCAGACCCCCAACGGCCTCATGCGAGTTGAAAAGAAGCAGGCCGCCCCCGGATAATGTGGGACCGACGTCCGCGCCCGGGGAGGTGACGACCCTGTGGTCATGCGCTTCGATCCGTTCCGCGATTTCGACCGCCTCGCCCAGCAGGCGTTCGGAGGAGTCGTTCAGGTTCGCTCGATCCCTATGGATGCCTACCGAAGGGGGGACGCGGTCTTCCTGCACTTCGATCTCCCCGGCATCGACCCGAACACGATCGATCTCACCGTCGAGCAGAACGTGCTCAGCGTGACCGCCGAACGGTTGTACGAGCGGAAAGAAGACGACCAGATCATCGCCAAGGAGCGACCCGTGGGCGCGTTCGAGCGCCAGATGTTCCTCGGCGAGCACCTTGACCCCGAACGGCTCCAGGCCAGCTACGAACAAGGTGTGCTCACAATCCAGATACCGGTTGCCCCGGAGGCCAAGCCCCGGCGGATCGAGATCCGGGCTGGCGAAGGAGGCACGGAGCGACAGATGATCGACGTCGAGGGGACAAAGACG
>JBKPDU010000070.1:0-30660 GCA_046728055.1 Actinomycetota bacterium
TGAGCCGGGCGAGCACGGCCGGTGGGGTCCGGGCCAGGTGGCCCACGGTCCTCACCCCGAGCCGACCGAGTGTCTCGACCGTCTTCTCCCCCACCCCCCACAGTGACCGTGCCGGGAGGGGCTCGAGGAACTCGGCGACCGCCCGGTTTCGGACCACCGCCAGCCCGTCGGGCTTGGCCTGTCGCGACGCCACTTTGGCCAGGAGCTTGTTGGGGGCGACACCCACCGAACAGGTCACGCCGACTTCGGACCGGACCTCTCGGCGGACCCGTTCGGCGATCTCCTCAGGCGGGCCGAACAGGAGGACGGCGCCGGAGACGTCCAGGAAGGCTTCGTCCAAGGCGATGGGCTCCACGAGCGGCGTCACCGACAGGAGGACCTCGCGGAACCGATTGGAGTAGGCCCGATAGGAATCGAAGTCCGGAGGCAGGAAGACCGTTTCGGGGCACAGGCGCCGGGCACGGACCGCGGGCATGGCGCTCCTGATGCCGAAGGCCCGTGCCTCGTACGAGGCGGACATCACGACCCCTCGCGAGCCGGCCCCTCCCACAACCACGGGCCTGCCGGCGAGCGAGGGATCCTTCAGGACCTCCACCGAGGCGTAGAAGGCATCGAGGTCGACGTGGAGGATCCGTTCGTTCACCATCCGGCCGAACCTCCGCTCGCGTGCCACAGCTTCCTGGGGGGAAGTCCGGGGAGGGGATCGCCTGCCTCCAGCGCCTCGGTCAGCCGGCCGGCCCGCCGAGCTTGCTGAAGTGGGGTGAGGTCCCAGGCGTCCTCGGCGAT
This sequence comes from Actinomycetota bacterium, assembly GCA_046728055.1. Classification (GTDB taxonomy): domain Bacteria; phylum Actinomycetota; class UBA4738; order UBA4738; family HRBIN12; genus AC-69. The sequence continues at coordinate 787 of JBKPDU010000070.1, forward strand.
GATACTCACGCCCCTCACCCCCGTCCGGCGAAGCCGTCCCCGCACGGCCATGACGAAGGAATGGAACACCGTCTTCAGCACCTTGGCCTGTGCCTTCTCGAACACCACCACCTCCACCGGCCCGGTCGCGTCGTCCAGGGTGAGGAACACGATCCGCTGGCCGCTTCGCACCGCCGGTGTCTGGGAGGCGACCTTCACCCCGGCCACCACGACCATCGCGTCACCGCGCTCCTTGTGGAGATCCCTGGCACGGGTCACGCCGAGGTCGGCGAGGAGCGGCTCGAAGAACGAGACCAGGTGGCGCGAGACATCCAGGCCGAGCACCTCCAGCTCTGCCCGGACCCGTTCGGCATCCGAGTACTCGATGAGCGAGAATCGTGACCCGTTCGTCGGGCTCGACGCCGACCACAGGTCCAGCGCGAGCTGGTCGCTCTCCCGCTGTGGATCGGTGACCATGACCTCGTACAGGCGATCGCGGCGCGTGCCGGCGGGAAGGGCGTCCAACGCCCCGGCGTGCGCCAGGGCCTCGACCACCGGCCGCGACACGGTGGCCCGGCGCAGGAAATCGCCCACATCCCGGAATGGTCGTTCGGCCCGGGCCTCCTGGATGGATCGGACCTCCGCGTGGGAGATCCCGTGCACGTCCTTCAGCGCCAGCCGGATCCCGTAGCCCGCGTCGATGCGTTCGGCCACGTAGTCCGGCTCGCTCGCGTTCACGTCGAGCGGGAGGATCTCGATGCCGTGCTCCCTGGCGTCCTCCAGGATCAGGCGCCGGGGGTACATGCCGGGATCGTGGGTCAGCACACCGGCCAGGAACTGCGCGGGGAAGTGCGCCTTCAGATACGCCGACTGGTACGTGGGAACGGCGAACGCCGCGGCATGGGCTTTGCAGAATCCGAACGAGGCGAACTGCGCGACGTCGTCCCATGTCGTCTCGGCCACGTCGTCGGGGACGCCGCGTTTCCGCGCACGGTTCAGGAAGTCCCGGCGAAGCGACGGGAGCTCCGCGTGGTCGTCCAGGTGGCGGCGGATGTGGTCGGCCGTCGTGAGGTCGTAGCCGGCGAGGGCGGCCAGGGTCCGCATGACCTGCTCGTGGTAGACGATCACGCCGTAGGTCTCGCGGAGCGCCGGCCGGAGCGCAGGGTGCGCGTAGACAGGCCGCTCCATCCCGTGCCGACGGTTCAGGTACGGACGGATCATGTCCGACTTCACCGGGCCAGGGCGGAACAGCGAGATGTCCACGATCAGGTCCTCCCACCGGTTCGGCTGAAGCTTCTGGAGCAGCTCGCGCTGGCCGGGCGACTCGATCTGGAAGCAGCCGAGGGTGTCGGACGCCCGGATCAGCTCGAACGTCGGCTCGTCGTCGAGCGGGATCTCGTCGAGGTCAACCTTCACGGCCTCGGTCCGGGCGATCTCGTCCAGGGCATGGCGCATCGACGAGAGCATCCGGACCCCCAGGACGTCGAGCTTCAGGTACCCGAGGATCTCGACGTCGTCCTTGTCGGCCTGGATCATCCGGTACCCCTGGAACGACCGCTCGAGCGGCACCCGGTTCACCAGGTCGTCGTCCGACAGCACGATGCCGGAGGGGTGGAGCGCCAGGTGTCGGGGGAACCCCTCCAGCCGCTCGGCCACCCGGAACAGGAGCTCGAGCTGCCCGGCGGCCAGGTTCGAGCCGGCGAGCTCGGGGAGGATCTCGATGGCCTTTCGGATGTCCTGGGCCCCGATGTGGGGGAGGGCCTTGGCCACCGTGTCGACCTCGACCTCCGGGTACCCCAGAGCCTTGCCCACCTCGCGGATGGACGAACGGGCCCGATACGTGTCGATCATGGTCACGCAGGCGCACCGGTCCTGGCCGTACCGGGACAGGATCATGTCGTAGACGTCCTCGCGGCGAGCCGATTCCACGTCGACGTCGATGTCGGGGAGCTCGTCGCGCAGCGGGTTCAGGAACCGCTCGAACACCAGGTCGTGGCGGACGGCGTCGACGTCGGAGATGCCGGTGAGGTAGCAGACGAGCGACCCGGCCGCCGAGCCTCGGCAGGCGCAGCGGATCCCCATGGCCTTGATGTCCGCGACGATGTCGGCGACCGTCAGAAAATAGGCCGCGTATCCCATCCGCTGGATCAGCGCGAGCTCAAGGTCCAGGCGGTCCTTGACGTCTGACGTCGCCTCCATCCCCCGCCGATCGATCCCTCGCCAGCACCGTTCGGCCAGGACCGAGGCCGCCGAGCGCCCTCTCGGCGTGGGGAAGTCCGGGAAGTGGACCGAGTGAAGCCCGATGTCGAACGTGCACGACTCGGCGATCTCGACGGTTCGGTCGCACAGGTCGGGGCGTTCGGCGAACAGGGCGCGCATCTCGCGGGCCGGCTTCAGGAAGCCCTCGGCGTTCACCCGCGAGAGGTGATGGGACGCCACCGGAACGATCTCGCGCATGCACTCCAGGGCGTCGGCCAGGAACGCGTCCTCCGGGACCAGGTAGCGGACGGGGTTGGTGGCAACGGCCTTCGCCCCGATCCACTCGGCCAGCCGGAGCAGCAACCGGACCTCAGCGGCGGAGTTCGGCTCCAGGCGATGCTGGACCGCGACGAACAGGCGCTCCCCGAACGCTTCCCTGTATGGGCCGATGGCGTGCCGTGCCGCGTCGAACCGCCCATCGACGGCCAGCGAACCCGGAAGCGAGGACGGGCCGAGCAGACAGAGGAGGCCGTTGGCGTGGGCGCAGATCTGCCCGGACGCGAGCGATGGATCGCCTCGCTCCCCGGCCATGTGGGCATCCGTGATCAGACGGCACAGGTTCGCGTATCCCCGCTCGTCCTGGGCGATGAGGATCACCTGGGTGTCGGTCGGGCCCTCGCCATCGGTGCGGCTGAGCCGACGACGCTCGGGCGAGGCCCTCCTTCCTTCCCGAGCGACCCGAACGGTCAGCGTGGCTCCGAGGATGGGCTTCACGCCGACCTTCCGGCTCGCGTCGACGAACCGGGCGGTTCCGTACAGCCCGTCCCGGTCGGTGAGGGCGACCGCCGGCATGCCGAGCTCGGCCGTACGGCGCACCAGGTCCTCGGGGGAGAACGATCCGTCCTTCAAGGAGAAGAAGGACCGGACGTCCAGGTGCACGAATCCGGGGGAGGTTCCCATCGCTTCGCTCGAGATCAGTCCCAGAGGCGCTCAACGTGCCACCGGTCGGCGGCCCGGTCGTGGTACAGATCCCACACCGCCCCACCCCTGGCCTCCACCCGCCAGTACTCGCGGTCACGGCCGTCGGCCCACCACCGGCCCTCGATCCGCCACCGACCGATCACGTCAGCCACCTCGTAGCGCCGTTCCCGCCACACGAACACGGCGGGCATCCCGGCGTCCCGTTCGACCCGCACTTCCTCGTCGTACCGCTTGGCCACGGCCCGGTCGCCTCGTTCCTCATGGCCCAGTCGAACGTGTGTTCGAGAGGGAAAGCGACTCTACCCCCCGGCCCGGACAGCGGTCAAGCCGGCGTTCCCGAGGGGGAACGGGCGGAGGTTCGTGCTCGAAGGCACCTGTCGGTATCGTTCCTCGGGCGAGGAGGAGGGATTGGCGGAACCCGGACCGGACGAGTCGTTGGTGGCCGTCGTCCCCAACTTCAGCGAGGGCCGCCGACGGGACGTGATGGACGCCATCTGCGACGCCCTGGAGGTCCCCGGGGCCCACCTCGTCTACCGGCAATCCGATCCGGCCCACAACCGGCTCGACACCACGGTGCTCGGCACCCCCGATGCCGTGCGCCGGAGCGCCTATGCCGGTGCCGCGAAGGCCGTCGAGCTGATCGACATGGAGCAGCACTCGGGAAGCCATCCGAGGATGGGCGCCGTCGACGTGATCCCGTTCGTGCCGCTCCGGGGGATCACGATGGACGAGACAGTGGAGCTCGCGCGGGACGTCGCGCGCGAGCTGGCCGACACGCTTGGCCTCCCCGTCTACCTGTACGACCGGGCCGCGCTCGTTCCCGAGCGGCGGAGCCTGGCCGAGGTCCGCGCGGGTGAGTACGAGGGGCTGAAGGAGGCCGTGGACCGAGGGGAGCGGCTCCCCGACTTCGGACCCCATGCGATCGGTCGAGCCGGCGCCACCGCGGTAGGCGCGCGGAAGCCATTGATCGCGTTCAACGTCTATCTGTCCGGCACCGACGAGGCGAGGGCCAAGGAGATCGCCCGCGCCGTTCGTGAGTCCTCGGGTGGACTGCCGGCGGTCAGGGCCATCGGCTTCCTGGTCCCCGAGCGGGGCTGTGTGACGGTCTCGATGAACCTCGTGGACCACGAGGTGACCGGGTTGCGCCAGGCATTCGAGGCGGTGAGGGTTGAGGGGGAGAAGCGAGGTATGGACACGCTGTCGAGCGAGATCGTCGGCCTCGTCCCACAGGCGGCGATCACCGATCGGGATGTGATCGATGTTCGATTGGAGGGGTTCGATTCGGACCATCAGATCCTGGAGCGGCTGGTGAGCCGGGCCTGGCAGGGCGGGCGATCGTGATCGCCGAAGAGACCATCGACCGGTTCCTGGACACGCTCGCCTCCGACTCCCCCACCCCGGGGGGCGGCGCCGTCGCCGCCCTGGCCGGCGCGGTGGGCGCGGCCCTCATCGAGATGGTGTGCAACCTCACCGCCGACAAGAAGGGCTACGAGGACGCGTGGGGCCGGATGCGCGAGCTCCGGGGCCAGGCCGAACGGGCGCGACGCGAGCTCGTGGCGTTGGCAGACCGGGACGCGACCGCTTTCGACGGCGTGATGGAGGCCTTCCGGATGCCGAAGGACACCGAGGAGCAGCGGGCCGTCCGGGCCGCGGCGATCCAGCGCGGATACCTCGCGGCGGCGCAGGTTCCGCTGGAGATCGCCCGGGCCTCGGCGTCCCTCATGCCGTTGGCCCTGGAGACCGTGGAGCGAGGGAACGTGAACGCGGCCTCCGACGGGGTGTCGGCGGCCCAGATGCTGTTCGCCGGAACCGAGTGCGCGATCTCGAATGTTCAGATCAACGCCGCCGCGCTCAAGGACGAGGCCGCCGCCGCGGAACTCCGCGACCAGGTCGCTGCGTTGCACGGCCGGGCCGAGGAGCTGCTCGTCGCGGCGAACTCCGCCTTCGCGGCCCGCCTCGCGTCGTAGTCGCGCGTGCGCAGATTCCGAACCGGCGAGGCCATCGTCCTTCGGGAGATGTGGCGGGGCCGGATCTGGTCGGCCCGGCCGATGAACGTGGTCCAGGACCACGAGGTTCAACGGATCCTCTACACGCCGAACGGCATCCGCATGGTCGTCGCGAGCAAGGGCGGCAACGAGCTCCGACTCCCCGACGCCGAGTGGGATCTCCTCGAACAGACTTGGGCCAAGGGCCCGGTCCTGTCCTTCTCCTGGCCCTCCATCGGCCATGCCATCCTGCTGTTCTTCCATCCGGACTGGACCGCGTGGACGTGGTACGTGAACGTCGAGGCGCCCCTTCGTCCGACGCAGCTCGGCTTCGACACCGAGGACCGCCTCCTCGACGTGGTGGTGACCCCGGACGGATCGAGGTGGGAGTGGAAGGATCGGAACGAACTGGAGGAGGCGGTCCGACGAGGCCTGTTCACACCGGCCCAGGCCGCGGAGTTCGGAGCCGAGGCGGAACGCGGGCTCCATCGGCTCTTGGACCGAGAGCCCCCGTTCGATCGGGACTGGACGACCTGGCGGCCCGACCCCGCGTGGCCGGCGCCCGACCTCCCGACGGGATGGGACGCCGTCTAAGGTATGCCGCGATGACTCCCTTCGATCCCTCGCCGTTCCGGGCACGGTTCCCCGCCCTGGCCCGAACGCTCGACGGCCGCCCGTGCGTCTTCGCCGACGCCCCCGGTGGAACCCAGGTCCCCGCGGCGGTCATCGAGGCCATGGGCGCCTACCTTCGCACGAGCAATGCGAACGCGCACGGCGCGTTCGTGACGAGCACCGAGACCGACCGCCTGATCGAGGAGGCGCATCGCGCCGGCGCGGACCTCCTCGGCTGCGACGCCGATGAGGTCGTGTTCGGACCGAACGCCACCACGTTGCTGTTCGGGGTGTCTCGCTCCATCGCTCGAACCCTGGGTCCGGACGACGAGATCGTCGTCACGCGCCTCGACCACGACGCGAACATCAGACCGTGGCTCATGGCGGCCGAGGACACGGGGGCCACGGTTCGGTGGGTCGATGTGCGCGACCACGACGTAACGATCGATCGCGCGTCCTTCCAGCACGCCTTGACCGACCGAACGAAGGTCGTGGCCTTCACGCTGGCGTCGAACGCCGTGGGCACCGTAACCCCGGCGTCGGAGCTGGCGCGCACGGCCCACGATGCCGGTGCCCTTGTCGTTTGCGACGGCGTCCACATCGCGCAGCATCGGCTCATCGACGTTCGGGCCATCGGCGCCGACGTGGTCGTCTGCTCCCCGTACAAGATCTTCGGTCCGCACCTCGGCATCCTGTTCGGCCGCCGGGAGCTGCTCGGGTCGTTGACCCCGTACAAGGTCCGGCCGGCGAGCGAGGACGTGCCGTACCGATGGGAGACCGGGACCCAGAACCACGAGGGCCTGGCGGGCTTCGTCGCCGCCGTCGACTACCTGGCCAACGTGGAACGGACCTCCGGGACCCCTTCCGGAGCGAGACGGCGGGACGAGGTCGCCGCCGGGTTCGAGGCCATCGGCGTCCACGAGGCCATCCTGTCGCGCCGGTTCCTCGACGGCATCGGAAACATCGGCGACCTCCGCCTGTACGGCATCGCCGCCACCGACCGGGTACAGGAGCGGACCCCGACGTTCGCCATCCGCTTGGGCGATCAACACCCGTTGGAGACGGCCAAGCTCCTCGGGGAGCGGGGCATCTTCGTGTGGGACGGCCACTATTACGCCCTCGAGCTCATGGAACGGCTGGGCCTCCAGGAGACCGGCGGGGCGGTCCGGGTCGGGTTCTGCCACTACAACACCGAGCAGGAGGTCGACCGGGTGCTCGCGGAGCTGGCGTCGCTGGCGTGAGCGGTTCAGCCTTGTGAGTGATTTCCGCAGGTCGCGGGGCCGATAGAATGGCCCGGCCCCCGCAGACGACCTGAGAGGACCGCGATGCGCATCCTGATCCTTGGCGGCGACGGATACCTCGGCTGGCCAACATCGATGCACTTCTCCCGGCGCGGCCACGACGTCCACGCGCTCGACGACTACCTCCGGCGCCGGGCCCACGCCGAGGCCGGCACGGACTCGCTCACACCGATCCTCGGATCCCTGCCGGCCAGGACCAAGGCCTGGCGCGACGTGACCGGCCTGGAGATCGGGGTGACCGAGGGCGACCTGTTGGACTGGGAGGTCGTGGAGCGCGTCTTCCGCGAGTTCCAGCCCGAAGGGATCGTCCACTACGGTGAGATGCCGTCGGCGCCTTACTCGATGATCGACCGCGAGCATGCCGTGTTCACCCAGACGAACAACGTGATCGGTACCTTGAACGTCCTGTTCGCCATGGCGGAGTACGCCCCCGACGCCCACCTGGTCAAGCTGGGCACGATGGGCGAGTACGGCACGCCGAACATCGACATCGAGGAAGGGTTCATCACCATCGAGCACAAGGGCCGAAGCGACACCCTGCCCTTTCCCAAGATGCCGGGGAGCCTCTACCACCTGAGCAAGGTCCACGACTCGCACAACATCCACTTCGCCTGTCGCGTCTGGGGACTACGGGCCACGGATCTCAACCAGGGCGTGGTGTACGGCATCGAGACCGACGAGACGACGCTCGACCCTCGCCTGGCGACACGGTTCGACTACGACGAGGTCTTCGGCACTGCCCTGAACCGGTTCTGCCTCCAGGCCGTCATCGGACACCCCCTAACCGTGTACGGGGCCGGCGGCCAGACTCGCGGCTACCTGAACATCGTCGACACCCTCCGGTGCGTCGAGCTGGCCGTGGTGAACCCGCCGGGACCCGGGGAGTATCGGGTGTTCAATCAGTTCACGGAGCAATTCTCCATCCTCGACCTGACCCATCAGGTGCACGACGCGGGCTTGGCGTACGGCCTGCCGGTCGAAGTCCATCATCTCGACAACCCGCGGGTGGAGTCCGAGGAGCACTACTACAACGCCGCGCACACGAAGCTCCTCGACCTGGGCCTGGAGCCCCACCTGCTGTCGGAGACGCTGATCGAGTCGATGTTCTCGGCCATCGAACGGCACAAGGACCGCGTGATCCTGGATCACATAATGCCGAGCACCAGGTGGCGGCGCCAGGCTCGCGAGCGAACCCCGCGCTGAGGAACGAGCGATGATCGCCCTGCGGATCCTCGGAGGGCTCGTGGCGGTAGCGTTCCTGTCGACCGCCATCGTTCGGCACCAACGGCGCCAGATCAGCCGGCTGTCGCTCATCATCTCCTCGGTCATCACCATCGGTGTCCTGCTCCTGGCCATCGTGCCCGACCTGTTCAACCCGATCTTCGATCTGCTGCACTTCAGGCCGGGAAGCGGGCGGCGCCTCATCGCGCTGCTGCTCGTCGCCGTGGCCGTCCTGTTCGCGTTGGTGATCCGGTTGCAGTCCCACGTGGACACGAACGAACGGAACATCCGGTTGCTGGTCGAGGCGTTCGGGAGGGAACGGTTCGATTGGGACCTGGCAGTGGCCCTTCCGTCGGGGAAGCGCATCGTGGTCATCTCCCCCGCGCACAACGAGGAGGCGAACGTGGGCGCGGTGATCCACGCGATGCCCGAGGAGATCGACGGCTACGACATCGTTCCCATCGTCGTCGACGACGGCTCGGAGGACGCCACGGCGGACGCGGCGCGACGGGCGGGGGCGCTCGTGGCCAGCCTTCCGATCCGCAGGGGTGGTGGGCTGGCGCTCCGGGTGGGGTACGAGATCGCGCTGCGGCTGGGGGCGGACATCGTGGTCACGATCGATGCCGACGGACAGCACTTGCCCGAGGAGATGCCCGTCCTGGTCAAGCCGATCATCGAGGGCCAGGCGGACCACGTGAACGGCTCGCGCATGCTCGGCGAGTTCGAGCGTGGACCCATGATCCGTCACGCCGGCGTGCACTTCTTCTCGTGGTTGGTGACCATCCTCGCCGGCCAGCGGATCACCGACGCGTCCAGCGGCTACCGGGCCACCCGGGCGGACATGCTCCGCAAGCTGGTGCTGGAACAGGACCAGTTCTGGAGCTCGGAGGTGCTAATCGAGTGCTTGCGACACCGGGCCCGGATCGTGGAGGTGCCGGTCACGTTCCTCACCCGACGCGGCGGGGAGTCGAAGAAGCCGAAGTCACTTCGCTACGGCTGGCACTTCTCCAAGGCCATCGCTAAGACCTGGCTGCGCTAGCCACGGCCGAGGCCACCTCGGCGGCCAGACCTGCGTTGCCTTCCAGCAGCGCCAGGTTCGCCCGGAGGCTCTGGCCACCAGTGCGCTCGGCGAGACAGGACAACAGGAACGGGGTCACGTCCTTCCCTCTGACGCCTCGACCCGCGGCATCCTCCGTACACGCGCGAACCGCATCGGCCACGGCCTCGGGATCCACCGCGACGTCGTCGGAAACCGGGTTGCACAGGACGACGGACGAGTCGACGCCGAGCTCTCGAAGGGCCAGCGCCACGGCAGCAGCCGCCGCCGGAGTGTCGACTCGGTGCTCGAGCGCGATGTCGGCGTACCCGGCAACGAAGAACGGGAGCCGGTCGCATCCATAGCCGGCCACCGACACCCCCAGCTCCTCGAGGCGCTCCATGGTGGCTTCCGGGTCGACGATCGACTTGGGGCCGGAGCACACCACCAGGGCCGGTGTCGCGGCGAGTTCCAGCAGATCCGCCGAGACGTCGCCGGAGCGCCGATGTACCCCGCCGATCCCCCCGGTCGCCAGCACGTCGATCCCGGCGCGGTGGGCGGCCCACACCGCGGCCGAGACCGTGGTCGCGCCGAGCTCGCGCGATGCCACGACCACCGGCAGGTCCCGCCGGGCAACCTTGGCCGCCACGCCCGGCACCGCCAGGCGGGCCAGGTCCGTCTCGTCGAGCCCGACCTGAACCGAACCGGCATCCACGGCGATCCACGCCGGAACGGCGCCCCTCGCGCGAATCGCGCCGGCCATTGCCTCGGCGGCCTCGCGGTTCTGCGGATCGGGCAGGCCCTGCGCCAGGACGCTCGTCTCCAGCGCCACCACCGGTCGTTGCCGGATGAGGGCCTCACCCACCTCTTCCGAGAGCCGGATCGGGCCGATCATCCGGCCGCGGGCCACCGGTTGGGGCCGGCCGCCACCCTCGCGCCCGCGGCGCACGCATTGCGAAGCGCCTCCCCCGGTGATGCACCCGTCGCCAGCGCCGCGAGGAACACGCCGTCGAAGGCATCCCCGGCGCCGGTGGGATCTTCCTCCACCACGGCCTCGCCCTCGTAGCGGATGAGGAGGCCCTCCCACGACATCGCCGCGCCGCGCGGGCCGCGCTTGACGCACACGACCGGGTATCGCCGAGCCAGGGTCTCCGCGGCGTCCTCTCCCCGCCCGCCGCACAGGACCTCGGCCTCGAGCTCGTTCAGCAACAGGACCGACGCCGACTCCGTCGCGGCGAAGAACCGGTCGGCGCCGAACGCTTGCAGGAGCGGCCACGAAGCGGCGTCCACGGCGACGTATCGAGCCTTCGCTCGCTTGATGGCGGCCATCGCCGCGGGAGTCGATGACTCGTCGAGCAGGAGGTAGCCCGAGACCAGCACTGCAGTCGCGTCGATCTCGGCGGGAAGATCAGCGGGAGACAGGCGAGCGTTCGCGCCCCGATCGGCGACCATCGACCGCTCCCCCGCCGAGTGGACGACCAACAGCGATCCCGTTCGCGTGGCGGCGTCGACCGCGAGCAGTGTCTCCACTCCGCGCTCGGCGATCGATTCCTGGAGCAGTCGACCGCTCAGGTCGTCGCCGACCCGCCCGTGGAGCCGGACCGTCGCACCGGTCGCGGTCCCCCACACGGCGGCGTTCGCCGCGCTGCCCCCCGGTCGAACCAACACTCGGCCGTGGACGTCGCCTCCCTCCGCCAGCGCCGTCGCCTCCACACTGACGTCGACCATCACGTCACCCACCGTGACCAGGTCCATGGTCGGACAACCCTATCGCGAGGCTCGACGCGGTCTCGGCGTGCTCAGGTCCGCTCGCGGATCCCCGCGGCCTCCTCGGCCCACCGGCCGAACGCGCCCCAGAACGGATCCAGCCCCGGATGCTCGAGTCGCTCCTCGCCGCGCTCGGTCACCAGGACGGCACCGTCCTCCGCCTCCTTGACCTGCCCAACGACGGCGGCATCGATCCCAGCGTTCGCGAGTGCCGACACGAACGCGTCGGCTCGGCCCGGGACCACCGTGCAGATCAAGGTGCCCTCGGAGATCGACGTGTACGGGTCCATCCCGACGTGCTCGCACACCGCACGAACCTCGGGCCGCAGGGGGATCCTGGCCTGCTCGACCCGCATGCCCACCCCGGAGGCCGAAGCGACCTCGGTGAGCCCGCCGAGCACCCCGCCCTCCGTCGCGTCGTGCATCGACGTCACGCCCTCGTCTCGAAGGCCGAACTCCCGGGCAACGGTCGCCTCCGGCACCACGGTCATCCGCTCGAAGAGAGCGTCGGCCGCCTTCACCACGTCCTCCCCCAGTCCTCGTGCCAGGCGCTCAGGAAACGTGGCCGCGAACAGCGCGGTGGCCTCGATGGCCGCGCCCTTCGTGACCACGATCGCATCGCCGGGTCTTGCCATCTTCGGCGTCACGTATCGATCCTCCGGCCCTTCGGCAAGACAGACAGCCCCGCCGACCATCGGCCAAGCGCAGCCCTCGTACCGGGCGGTGTGTCCGGTGACGACGGCGATCCCGATGTCCCGGCACGTCCCGTGGAACGCGTCCCACAGGGCGGTCAGCTCGTCGTCGGTGACCTCGGGCGGCAGGTTCAGGTCCACGGCCATCCACCGGAGCGGAAGGCCGCTCGTGGCGGCGTCCGAGGCCAGGATGTGGACGGCGAACCACGCCGCGCGATCCCAGCCGTACGCCGGGACGACGAACACCGGATCCGCGGTCAGTGCCATGGCCACGCCGTCGGCCACCCGAACGACGCCGACGTCGACGCCGTGCTCCGGCCCCACCAGCACGTCGGGATCCTTCGCCCCCAGCCGGCGCAGGATGACCTGCTCGAACAGGTCCGCCGTGACCTTACCCAGGCGCGGCTCCGCCATATCTCAGCCCCCCGGCAGGGTCGCGTTCCTCCCGACGATCTCCACGAGCCGCCGGGTGGCCCCGACCGGGTCCGGCGACTTCCCCACGGCAGAGACGACCGCGATGCCGGCGGCCCCCGCGGCAAGGACCGCAGGCGCATTGGAGGCATCGATCCCGCCGACTCCGACGACGGGGAGCGATGTCTCCTCGACGACACCCCGGAGGCCGTCGAGCCCGATGGCGCTGGCCTCCGGCTTGGTCGGCGTGTGGAACACCGTGACCCCGACGTAGTCGGCCCCGGCATGCTCAGCCGCGACGGCCTGCTCCGGCGTGGCCACGCTGATCCCCAGCACGCCGCCGGGCCCGAGTCGCTCGCGAGCGGTCTCGGGGTGGTCGCCCTGGCCGACGTGCGCTCCCCCGGCCCCGACCGCGACGGCGATGTCGATCCGATCGTTCACGATGAACAGGACCCGGCTCCCTCGGCAACGGCGTTCGATCTCCCGCGCCACCGACAGGAGCTCGTGCTCCGGCAGCTCCGGCGCGCGGAGCTGCACCACGTCGGCGCCGCCCTCGACGGCCACATCTGCCACCTCGACGTGGCCGCGCCCCGGGACCAGTCCGCTCGAGGTGATGACGTGAACCCGGAGCCGGTCCGGGTCGATCGTCTCCATCGCTCCCTCCGCCCGCATTACCGGGATCAGGTTCCTCGGGTCGCCGGCGCACTTGTTTGGGGCTACCGCTTCGCTGCTTGAGCCCCGTCTTCCTGGGGCTACCGCTTCGCTGCTTGAGCCCCGTCTTCCTGGGGCTACCGCTTCGCTACTTGAGCCCCGTCTGCCGGCCTCTCAGCCCGGTTGTCCCGAGCTCCCCGGTCGTTCCACCCCAGTATAGGTCGCTACCGTTGACGGTCGGCTTGGGCTCGCGCCACGGCTCGTTCCCGGCCCACCCGCTTCCAGTCGCTCCGCTTGGTGGAGAACAGGATGTCGGTGACGATCTGGAAGACGCCGATCCCGGCCAGGGCCCCGACGGACCACGGCGGCCCGCCCGCCGCGAGGCAGAACCCCAGGGCCACGAACGGTGCGATCTTCGTGACCAGCGCGCCGGATGCGTGCATCCAGGCCCGCGCTCCCGGTGATGCCCGAAGGTAGGAGGCGTAGTCGATCTTCAGGCCGGGCCAGGGAGGAAACGTACCGACGAAGAAGGCCAGGAACCAGATGCCGGCCAGACGACCAACGGCCCAGTGCGCCAGGTCGTGGAGGCTGAACAACCACGCCACCCCCCCGACCACGAAGGCCCATCCGGCCACCGTGGAATTGTCGGCCCGCATCCCGTACACGACCGCCGCCGCTCCGAACAGCACGCCGATGAACAGCACGAGGTTCCCGAACCACACGGGGAGCCGGAACCGGACGCGGGCCTCGAATGCCTTGCGGTCGATGCGGCCGACCTGGTCGGCCCACCGCTCGACCAGCGTGGGCTCGACCTTCACCCGGTGAACCAGCCGCCAGAATCCGAGTCCGGAGAGGTCGGTGCGACCCGCGTCCACGGCCGACTCGATGCGGGCGAACGCCTGTTGATATGTCTCTTCGTCCGAGGGAAGGCCACCCGCTTCGCCCATCCGGCCTCCGTTCCACGCTACGATGTGCCTGGCCCTTCACACGTCGCCCGCGCGCGGGAGGTCCAACAACGTCCAGCCGTACACAACCGGATCGCACGGTCCACATCACCGAGACCACATCCACCCTAACCACGCTCGACGGCCGCTACCACGTCCTGGAGCGGATCGCCGCGGGGGGGATGGGCGAGGTCTTCCGGGCCCACGACGCCGTCCTGACGCGGGAGGTGGCCCTCAAGGTCCTCCACCCCAACCTCGCCCAGGATCCGGGCTTCGTCGACCGGTTCCGCCGGGAAGCCCGGGCCGCCGCGGGGCTCAGCCACCCGAACATCGTCGGGGTGCACGACTGGGGAGCCGTCGACGGCGTCTACTTCATGGTCATGGAGTTCGTTCGGGGCCAGAGCCTTCGCGATGTCCTGTCCGCGGAGGGGCTGCTTGCCCCCGCTCAGATCGCCGACGTCCTCCTCCAGGTACTCGCCGCCCTCGAGCACGCCCACCGAAAAGGCATCGTCCACCGAGACGTGAAACCCGAGAACGTCCTGCTCACTGCCGACGGCGTGGCCAAGGTGACCGACTTCGGGCTGGCACGCGCCTACGCCGACGCGCGATCCACCCAGTCCGGAACCATCTCGGGGACCGCCCAGTACCTGGCGCCCGAGCAACTCCTGGGGGAACCGGCCGACCCCCGCACCGATCTCTACTCGGTCGGGATCGTGGCCTTCGAGCTGCTCACCGGCAGCGCGCCCTTCAACGGCGAAACGTCGGTGGCCATCGCGTACAAGCACCTGCGCGATCGTGTCCCTCGGCCCTCGGCCCGAAACACGACCGTGCCGAAGGGCCTCGACGGCTGGGTGGGGTCCATGACGGAGAAGGATCGGGAGCTTCGGCCGGAGTCGGCGACCGAAGCCCGTCGCGACCTCGCCGCGGAGGCCGAGACCTTCCCGGCCGCCCCGCCGATCCGGCAGTTGGTCCGCGAGGCGCCCACATCGTCGCAGCCGCGGGACGCGGGCCGCGCGCCCACCGTGGTCATCCCTCGCGGCAGGCACACGGGACGGCGAAGGCGAGGTGGGTTGATCCTGGGCTCGATGCTCGCGGTGCTCGCGCTGGCCGTCGGGGCGTGGGGGGCATGGACGTATCTGATCCCCCACGACGTCGATGTCCCCCGGGTCCTCCGTCTGCCGGTTGACGAGGCCACGGCTCGCCTCGCCGAGGCCGACCTCGAGGTCTCGGTGCGATCGGGTCAGTACTCGCTCAAGGTCCCGGCGGGCCACGTCCTGAAGGTCCAACCACCACCGGACACGGTCGTTCGGACCGGGACGACGGTCGCCCTGACGCCGTCCCTCGGCCCTTCGCCCGTGCGCGTGCCCGACCTCGTGGGGAAGACCATCCCCCAGGCCCGGGACCTGGTACGGGACGCCCACCTGGCGCTGGGCAGGCGAACGCCGCGATTCAGCGACCGGTTCCCAGACGGCCGAGTCATCCACCAGAGCGAGCCCGGCGGCGGGACGGCGCCGCAGGGGAGCGCCATCGACGTGGTGGTGAGCAAGGGGCCGACGCCCGAACCGGTGCCCGAGGTGGTGGGAAAGTCCGAGGAGCAGGCCAGGCGGATGCTGACACCCTGGGTGGTGATCAAGCGAGGGAGGTACTCGGACGGGGCACCTCGTGGCCAGGTGATCGCCCAGGACCCCAACCCCAGGACCAAGCTCCAACCCGGCGATGCCGTCACCATCGTGGTGTCGCTCGGGCCGCAGTTCTTCGAGGTGCCCAGCTTCGTGAGGATGACCCGAACGGAGGCCGTCGGGGCGATCAACGATCTCGGCCTGCACGCCTCGGTCCTCCCCGTGCCGGGATCGAGCGGCGACACGGTGAGGGGCCAGCTGCCCAGGCCTGGAACCACCGTTCGAGCCGGCTCCACGGTGACGATCTACGTGGCGTGAGGATCGGGGCCCACGTCCCCACCAGGGGCGGCCTGCTGTCGGCGATCCGGGCGGCCCGCGAGTGCGGGGCGGACGCCATCCAGGTGTTCATCTCCAACCCGCGAGCGTGGGCACCGCCCCGGATCTCGGCCAAGGAGGCCGACGCGTTCCGCGAAGCGTGGGCAGAGTCCGGGCTCGGTCCGATGTTCGTGCACGCCCCCTACGTCGTGAACGTCGCATCGCCGGTTCCCGACTTCCTGGAGCGATCGATCGACGTCGTACGCCGCTCGATGGCGGCCGCCGCCCTCGTCGGTGCCAACGGGTACGTCGTGCACGCCGGGTCGGGTGGTCCGGGCGAGCCCGCCGAGGCCCTTCACCGGGCGGCCTCGGCATTGCGAGCCGTTCGCGCGCAGGGCGACTGCGACGTCGTGGTGGAGCTCACGGCGGGGACGGTCGGCTCGGTTGCCGCCACGTTCCCCGAAGCCGCCCGGCTGTTCGACTTGGTGGGCGACGACCGGCTCAAGCTCTGTGCCGACACGTGCCACCTGTTCGCCGCGGGGTACGCGCTCGATGAACTAGATGGGGTGGCGGCCTGCTTCGAGGAGCTGCGCGCGAGCGGCTTGAGCGATCGGCTCGTCCTCATCCACGCGAACGATGCGAAATACGAACGCGGAGCTCGGCGGGATCGCCACGAACACATCGGTGAGGGCGGCATCGGCGTGGAGGGCTTCTTCGAGATCCTGCACCGACCCGAGGTCCAGGACCTGGCAGTCGTCGTGGAGACGCCGGGCAGATTGGAGGATCACGCGCGCAACATCGCAACCCTTCGCCGGCTCGCGGCGGACTGACGGCTAGGGTTCGAGCTCGGCCCTCGAGCCTTCCTGGTAGGAGTAGCGCTCTTCCCGCCAGGGGTCGGCGTGGACGTGGTAGCCGCGAACCTCCCAGAACCCTCGTTTGTTGTGCTCCGCGAACTCCAGGCCCCGCAGCCACTTCGCGCTCTTCCACGCGTAGCGCTTGGGAACCACCAGGCGGAGGGGAAACCCGTGCTCGGGCGCGAGCGGCTCGCCGTTGTGAGCCCAGGCCACCAGGACGTCGTCGTCCAGCATGGCCTGCAGCGAGAGGTCTGAGGTGTATCCGTGGTCGCAGTGGGCGATGACCCACTTCGCCTCGGGTTTGGGCGCGGCCTTCTCGGCGAGGACCCGGAACGGGATGCCCGACCAGACGTTGTCGAGCGTGGACCACCCGGTGACGCAGTGCATGTCGGCCTGGACGTCCACGGCGCCGAGGCTCTTCAACTCGTCGTAGGTCAGGGTGGAGGGGTGATCGACCGCCCCGAACACCTCGAAGTTCCACGTGGCCTCGTCGAACGTGGGGATGGGCCCGAAGTGCAGCACGGGCCATCGCTTCACCAGGCGCTGGCCCGGTGGGACGCGCTTGGCGATGTCCTCCGGATACCGCTGACCGAACAGCCTCATCGTCCTTCCCCGCGGGCGCTTGCACCGAGCGTTCGCCAGGCCGCGATGGCGGTGTCGATGCCCTGATCGGTGACATCGACGTGGGTCACCATCCGCACCTTCCCCGAAACCAACGTCGCGCCCACCCCCTGCTCCTTCAACCGGGCGATGGCGTCGGCCGGCTCCATCCCCACCGCTTCGGTGTTCACGTAGACCATGTTCGTTTCAACCGCAGCCGGATCGATCGCGCCGGGGACGGCCTCGGCCACGCCGTCGGCCAGTCGACGAGCCCGGGCGTGGTCCTCGTGGAGGCGCGGCGGTCCATCCTCCAGGGCCAGCAGGCCCGCGGCGGCGAGCACCCCGGCCTGCCGCCAGGCCCCCCCGAACAGGATCTTCAACCGGCGGGCCTCCCTGATCATGTCGGCCGGTCCGCAGACGACCGAGCCGATCGGCGCGCCCAGTCCCTTGGAGACGCAGAACATCATGGTGTCCACCTCGGCGCAGAACTCGGCCACGTCGGTTCCGCTGGCCACGGCCGCGTTGAAGATCCGCGCCCCGTCCAGATGCACCGGGAGCCCGCCCTCCTCGGCCACCTTGTGGATGTCCCGGAGGTCCTCGACCGGCATCACGGTCCCCCCGGCGTGCCCGTGCGTGTTCTCCACCGAGATGAGGTCGACCACCTCCACGTCGTAGGGCTCGTCGGGCTCCAGGGCCCGGCGCACCTGATCCGCGGAGATCTGTCCCCGATCGTCCCCGGTGATGGCCTTGAAGGCGATCCCCGACAGGGCTGCGGCGCTCATGACCTCCGTCGTGGTCACGTGGGCCCGGGACTCCGCCACGACAAGATGACCGGTCCCTCCGAAGTGGAATCGGAGCGCGATCTGGTTGGCCATGGTTCCCGTGGGGACGAACAGCGCAGCCTCCTTGCCGGTGATCTCGGCCGCACGGTCCTGGAGCCGGTTCACCGTGGGGTCGTCCCCGTACCAGTCGTCGCCCACCTCCGCCCGGGCCATGGCCGTTCGCATGGCCGGAGAGGGGATGGTGACGGTGTCGGAGCGAAGGTCGACCAGGTAGGCGCCCATGGTCCGGCCAGTATATGGGCCGGGTTCGGAGGGTCAGTACAGGAACATCGGCTTGCCGTCGACGTGCTGGATCTTCGGCCGGTAGTTCTGCACGTCGTACAGCGCCCCGACGTCGACCCGCTTCACGCCCTGGCGGACCACGGGGATCGGCACGTTCACGTAGTTCCCGTTGCGCAAGGCCACCAGCCGCCCCACGTTCCCCTCGATCACCAGGTCGGCGGCCATGACCGCGTAGTTGATGGCCACCATGAGGTCGAGCGAGTCCGGCGTTCCGGACCGCATCAGGTATCCGAGCTGCTGGTAGATGATCCCCTCGCCGGTGATCTCCTTCAGCGCTTCGCCAGTGATCTGTCCGATGCCCCCGAGCTTGCGGTGCCCGTAGGCGTCCTCGTGCTTCCCCATCACCATCTGGCCGCCGACCATGGTGGCGCCCTCGGACATCGTCATCATGGCGTAGCTGCTGGGGTTGGCCGCCTTGTCCCGTATCAGCAGCCCGGCGAGGCGTTCGATGTCGAAGGGGACCTCCGAGATGATCGCCCGGTCCACCCCCGACAGGTAGGCCGAGACGAGCGACGTCTCCCCGCTGTACCGACCGAACACCTCCACCACTGCCAGGCGCTCGTGCGAGCCCGCGCTGGTCCGGAGCTGATGGACGAAGTTCACGGTTCGCGTGATGGCCGTGGAGAACCCGATGCAGTAGTCGGTTCCGTGGACGTCGTTGTCCATCGTCTTGGGGATGGCCACCACCGGAACCCCCTCATCGTGGAGCCGCAGGGCGAACGACAGCGTGTCGTCGCCGCCGATGGGGATCATCGCGTCGATCTGCAACCGCTCTAGGACCTTCAGGACGTGCGACGTGTGGTCGCGAGGCTCGTCCTCCGGCCCCTCCGTCCGCAGGAACGCCGGTTCGTCCTTGGCCTTGACCTTGGCCGGGTTGGTCCGAGACGTGTGGAGGAACGTCCCGCCCGACCGGTCGATGGTGCGCACCACCGAAGGCGAGAGGGCGACCGTGTTGGCCTCAACCGACCGGCTCTCGTCCGGATCGGATTCCAGGAGGCCGGCCCACCCCCGGCGGATGCCCACCACCGAGTGCCCCTCGTCAGCGGCCCGATTGGTCACGGCCTTGATGCAGGCGTTCAGCCCGGGGACGTCGCCCCCACCGGTCAGCACGCCGATCCTCATCCGAAGAACACTTCCGCCATCCGGTACAGGGCGCCCGGGACACGACGGACCTCGGCGATGGCTTCCTTGAGCGGCACGGTGGTGATCTCACTCCCGCTGGCCGCCACCATCGTCCCCCATTCCCCCCGCGCGGCCGTGTCCACGGCGGCGATGCCGAAGCGGGTGGCCAGGATGCGGTCGTTCGCCACCGGGGTGCCGCCGCGCTGGACGTGGCCGAGGACGGTCACCCGCGTCTCGAATCCGGTTATCCGCTCGATCTCCGGGCCGAGGATCGCGGAGATCCCCCCGAGCCGAGGGAACCCCCGCTCGTCAACCGGATACGGGGGAAGGGTCAGGATGCCGGGCTTGGGGACGGCTCCCTCGGCCACCACCACGATGGAGAACGATCGTCCCTGCGAATGTCGCCGTTGCAGGTGGGTGGCGACGTCCCCCAGGTCGAACGGCTGCTCGGGGATCAGGATGGCGTCTCCCCCGCCGGCCGTGCCCGCGTACAGGGCGATCCAGCCGGCGCTCCTGCCCATCACCTCCACGAGCATCACCCGGTTGTGGCTCTCCGCCGTGGTGCGCAGCCGGTCGATGGCGTCGGTGGCGATCTGCACGGCCGTGTGAAATCCGATGCAGTAGTCGGTGCCACACAGATCGTTGTCGATGGTCTTGGGGATCCCGATGACCGGTAGGTCCTCCTCGGTCATGTTGGCCGCCGCCCCCAAGGTGCCTTCTCCGCCGATCGCGATCAGCCCGTCGATCCGGAACTCCTCGAACGTGGCCCGGACCCGGTCGATCCCGCCCTCGTGGTACGGATTGGCCGCCGAGCTCCCGAGGATGGTTCCCCCTCGCTGCAGGATCCCGCGCACCGATTCCGTCGACAGCTCGAGGACGTCCCCGTCCACGACTCCTCGCCACCCATTCCGAAACCCCACGACCTCCCAGCCCAGGTCCCCGATGGCCCGTCGGACCACGGCCCGGATGGCCCCGTTCAGCCCCGGACAGTCCCCCCCGCCGGTCAGCACGCCGATGCGCTTCACTCGAACAGCTCCCCAGGACGGACGGCCGAGGTAGTTGCCATGGCGGTCCGACCGATTCTACGCTGGGCACCTCGTCCGCCCGTCATGGAGGGGGCGGACGAGACGGGGGAAGATGCGAACGAGGGGCTCCGCCCTGATGGTCGCGCTCGTGGCCATCCTGTTGTCGACGCAGGCTGCTGCATCCCCTATCGGACGTCAGCTCTCGCAGGCCCGGACGGACCGCGACGCCAAGCTCGCCAGGCTGGCCGAGCTTCGGGGCGAACTGCACACCCTGAGCGTTCGCTACTCGGCGTTGGAACGCCAGGCCGGCCGGGCTTCGCTTCAGCTGGTGGAGGCGAGCATCGAAGCCCAGGCCGCTCGGGTGGCGGTGGCCGAGGCCCAGGCCCTGCTCGACAGCCATGCGCGGACGGTCTACGAGGTCGGTCCGAGCGGCGTCATCGAGGCGCTGCTGTCCGCCCAGACCTTCGCCGACGTGGCCGCCGCCAACGAGTACTCGGCCCGGGCGTTGGGAGCAGATGCCGACGCGCTGCAAACCATGGAGTCAGCCCAGGCCGTCCTTGCGGCGAGACGAGCCAGCGCTGCCCTGGCGCGGCAGCGCCTCGCGTCCCAACAATCCGAGCTCGCATCGATCCTGGCTGACATGCGGAGCGCCGTCTCGGAAGCGGAGCGCCTGGCCGACCAGGCCGGGCGGTCGGTGGCCTTGCTCGCGGCGCAGCAGGCGGCCATCGAGAGCGCGTCGGAGCGAGAGGTCGGCCGAAACCTGATCGTCGGCGGTGTGGTGGGCGTGGATCAGTCCGAACTCCTCGCGCTCCTCGGACCAACCGGCGGCCGGACCTGCGAGATCCCGGACGGCCTGCGCGACACGGGCAAGAGCTTCTCCGGAATGGCCACCTGGTACGGGTGGGAGTTCGCAGGACAGGGCACGGCGAGCGGGGCCGTCTTCGATCCACGGCTGTTCACGGCGGCCAACCGGTGGCTGCCGTTCGGATCGTTCGTCCGGGTTCAGTTCGGGGGGAAGTGCGCGATCGTGCTGATCAACGACCGAGGGCCCTTCGGCGACGAGCGCCGGGTACTGGACCTGTCGATGGCGGCGGCGAGCTACCTTGGGGTGAGCCTTTCGTCGGTCCGAGGGGATGTCCTGGTTCCCGTGAGCGGCCTCCCCGGCTGAGCCAGCTCCGGCGCGCTCGCCCGGGTACAGTTGGGCCATGGTCGCGGCCTGGGGGATCCTGGAATGGTTCTTCGTCATCGCCCTGCTCGGACTGACCGGCGCGGTGGGGCTGGCCTTCGTGTACATCGTGGCCCAACTGTTCCTGAACCCGGGCCGCAAGGCCAGGCGCTCCTGACAGCTGATGGAGTGAACGACCAACGGCAGGGAGTCAGCGGGCGCGCGGATGGCTCTCCGGCTCGGGCAGTCTGAGCTCGGCCACGACCGGCAGGTGATCCGAGGCCAGCCTGGCGTCGGGTCCGGGCGGCACCATCACGCGTAGGGCGCCCACACCTTGCGACAGGAACAGGAAGTCGATCCTGGCCGTTGGATCGGAGGCCGGGAACGTTTCGCCGGAGACGTCCCCGCCCAGCAACCAGGCATCCCAGTACCGCTTGGCCAGGAAGGCCACGGCCTTCCCGTCGGGCGGCTCGTTGAAGTCCCCCCCGATCAGGACTGGCCCCGCGAGCCCCCGCGCGAGATCGGAGATCTCCTCGACGCTGTGGATCCGCTCGAGTGGATGGAGCCCCAGATGTACCGCGATTGCCCACATCCGAAACCCGGTCCGGCCGACCTGGGCGATGAGGGCGCCCCGTGGATACAGGCGCCGCCGGACGTCCCTGAACCGGTGGAGCCGGCGCGAGACGATCCGCCAGGGCGGTCGGACGAGCACGGCGTTCTTCACGCGCCGGCGAAGGGGAGACCACGGATCGGTGGCCACCTCCATGCCCAGGGACCTGGAGAACCGCCGGAGCCGGCGGCGGGTCCCGGTCTCGTTCAACATCACGAGGTCGGGCCGGAACCGACCGACCAGCTGGATCACGCGGTCCGATCCGTCGCGGAACCCGCGGACGTTGTACACGACCACCCGCAGTTGCACGGATCGGAGCCTATCCGGGGGTCGGGCTGGCCTCAGGGGACGATCATGGTCCCGGCCCGGTCGGCCAGGACGTTCGGCGCATCTTCGAGGTCGCCGATGAACGCTCGACGGCTGCCCGCGGCGCCCACGAACTCGATGGCCGCCTGGACCTTGGGGCCCATGGACCCGGCCGCGAACTCGCCGGCCTCCAGGAGGCTCTCCGCCTCGGCCACCGTGAGCCGGTCGATCGGTTCGGGGCGATCGGTCCCGAAGCCCCTCACCGCGTTCTTCACGTCCGTGAGGATCAGAAGCACCGAGGCTTCGACGTCCCGGGCCAGGATGGCCGCGGCCAGGTCCTTGTCCACCACGCCCTCCACGCCGACCAGCCTGGGGCCCTGCTCGATCACGGGGACGCCGCCCCCGCCCGAGGCGATGACCACGACCCCGTCCGCCACCAGCGAGCGGATCACCCGTGCCTCCACGATCGAGTACGGCGCTGGGGAGGGCACGACGCGCCGGAACCCCCCGTGCGGATCTGGGCGCATCGCGTAGCCCCGCTCGGTGGCGAGCTTCTTCGCCTCGCCCTCCTCGTAGAAGGGGCCGATGGGCTTGGTGGGGTTCTCGAACGCCGGGTCGTCTGCCCGGACCCGGGTCAGGGTCAGGAGCGCCGCCACCGGCCGCTCCATCCCCCGTTCGAAGAACACGTCGCCGATCGTGACCTGGAGCAGGTATCCGATCTGGCCCTGGCTCTCGGCCCCGCAGACGTCGAGGGGCATGGGATGGACCCATCCTCGCGCGGACTCCTGTTGGAGGAGGATCCGGCCGACCTGGGGCCCGTTGCCATGGGTCACGACGACCTCCCATCCGGCGGCGGCGATGTCGGCGACCTTCTCGGCCGCCCGGCGGGCCGAGTCGTACGCGTTCTCGAACGTGTCTTCCTCGTCCCGGCGGAGCAGGGCGTTTCCGCCGAGGGCGACGACCACGCGTTCCACGGGGAAGGCCTCCTGTTGTTATTCGGGGAACTAGAGCACGGGGGCCAGGGCGGTCCCCAGCGTGGGCGAGCCATCGAGCACCTCGAGCTCGTAGCGCACCCGCACCGCGGGCTTCGTGATGTTGATGACGTGTCGGAGGTCGATGGGTGAGGCGATGACCACGAGGTCCGCATCGACCATCTCGATCATCTTCTCCATCTCCCGGAGCTGGACCGCCGAGTAGCCCATCGCCGGGAGCACTGGCCCGACGTCGTACTTCCTGTAGGTCTCCTCGAGCATCCCGACCGCGTAGGGGCGGGGATCGACGATCTCGGCCGCGCCGTTACGCTTCGCCGCCACGACACCCGCCCCGAACTTCATGTCGCCGTGGGTCAGGGTGGGCCCGTCTTCCACCACCAACACGCGCCTTCTGGCGATCTCCTGTCCGCCCTCGACCATCACTGTGCTGTTCGCCTTGACGATCATCGCTCGCGGGTTGATCCGGTCGATCGTGCGCTCGATCTCGGCCACCTGCTCGGGGGTGGCTGAGTCGATCTTGTTGATGACCACGACGTCGGCCATCCGAAGGTTGGCCTCTCCCGGATGGTATGCGGTTTCGTGACCCGCACGGAGCGGATCCGCGACGACGAGATGAACGGTCGGCCGGTAGAACGGGAGGTCGTTGTTCCCCCCATCCCACAGCAG
The DNA here is from genome assembly GCA_046728055.1 of Actinomycetota bacterium. Taxonomy (GTDB): domain Bacteria; phylum Actinomycetota; class UBA4738; order UBA4738; family HRBIN12; genus AC-69. The sequence continues at coordinate 24,964 of JBKPDU010000070.1, forward strand.
GACATCGCACTCGTCCTGGGCCTGCCGCAGGATCTCCCCGTAGTCGACGCCGGCGTACACCACGGTGCCCGCGTTGATGTGCGGTTCGAACTCCTCTCGTTCCTCGATGGTCACGTTGGCTCCGTCGAGGTCCTCCAGGGTGGCGAACCGCTGGACCCGCTGGGCCACCAGGTCTCCGTAGGGCATCGGATGGCGGACGGCGACCACCCGCTTGCCCGCCCCTCGAAGGGTGGCCGCGACGGCGCGTGTGGTCTGGCTCTTTCCGGCGCCCGTTCGCACAGCGCACACGGCGACGACCGGCACCGCGGCCTCGAGCATGGTGTCGCCCGGGCCGAGGAGCACGAAGCTCGCGCCCGCGGCCAGGACCTCACTCGCCTTGTGCATAACCTCGAGGTGAGAAACGTCCGAGTAAGCGAACACGACGTCGGACACGCCGAGCTGTCTGATCAACCGGGTCAGCTCTCGTTCCTCGTAGATGCGGATGCCCTTGGGGTAGAGCCGTCCCGCCAGTTCCCTCGGATAGATCCGATCGCCGATGAACGGGATCTGGGTCGCCGTGAACGCGACCACCTGGTAGCGCTTGTCGCCACGGAAGACGACGTTGAAGTTGTGGAAGTCGCGCCCAGCGGCGCCCATGATCATCACACGACGCGGCAATCCAGGATCCTTTCCAGCAGGGTCCGAAAGAGGTGTGATGCGCGGGGCGGAACCGGCCCGCTCTTCACCCCGAGAGTACCGCACAACGGCCTGTACCCAGCAGGGGCCCCCGGGCCGGATGGGCGCGACCGAGGGCGGAGCCGCCCGGGTCGCGGCTCAGGCCGAGCGCGGTTCAGGCCGGGTCGCGGCTCCCATTGGTCGTGGCCCCGGCGACGGTGCGGCCGCCGCTCTCGGAGCCCACCAGGCTTACGACCTCGGCCCGGGGCATGGTGAACGAAAAGGTGGAGCCTTCGCCTGGTTTGGACACCAGCCACAGCCGGCCCGACATCGCCTCGACCAGCTGGCGGGCGATGTACAGGCCGAGGCCCGTGCCGCCGGTGCGCCGGTCGGACCCGTTCTCCACCCGGAAGAATCGGTCGAACACGCGGTCCTGGTCCGACAGGGAGATCCCGGTCCCCCAGTCTCGGACGGAGACCACACCCTCGCCGCCCGCCGAGACCACGCTGACCTCCACCGGTGCGTCCGACGGCGAGTACTTCACGGCATTCGACAGCAGGTTGGACATGACCTGCTGGATCCGGAACTCGTCGGCATCGACCAGGATCGGGGTGTCTGGTTGGTTGAAGGTGATCGAGCGATTGGGATGCTGAGCGGCGATCTCCGCGGTCTGCTCCGCTACCACCTTGGTCAGGTCGATCGGCGAGGTGTCCACGACCAGGGCTCCGGAGTCGATCTGCGACACGTCCAGCAGGTCGGTGATCAGCCGCTCCAGCTTGTCGGCCTGGCGCAGCATGATCCGGTAGTACTCGTGGCGGGCCTCCGGCGAGTCCTCCGCCGTCCCTTGGAGTAGGCTGGCCAGGAAGCCCTTCAGCGGCGTGAGCGGCGACCGGAGTTCGTGCGACACCATGGCCACGAAGTCCTTCTTCATCTGCTCCGTCTGCACCTCGGTTGTCACGTCGTGCGCGACCACCACACAGGCCTTTCGTGCGCCCTCGCGGTCCCTGATGGGCGTGCCGGTGTGCCGGATCCACCGCCGTTCCCCACCCTTGGTCACGAACAGCGAATCGCATACCTCGCCGGGCTCGGTCCGATCGAATGGTGCGACCGGCTCGCCGCCGTCCTGGGCCGATGCATCGAGCACCTCCCGGTAGACGCGACCCTCCACCTCCTGGTGGGTGAACCCGGTGATCCGCTCCATCGCCGGATTCCACGAAAGGATCCGGCCGTCGTGGGAGATCACGAACACACCGTCCGAGGTGTGGTCCACGATCTCGGCAAGCTGAGCCTGCTGGAAGGTCTGGGCGAACAGCTGGTGATTCTGGATGAGCACCGAGATCTGCGACGCCAGGGTCTCCAGGATGGACCGATCCGACGGGGAGAGTGCCTCCCGGCGGTAGACGGCCAGGACCCCGTTCGCGTCCTCCTGCCCACCGATCAGCGCGATCTGGGGATCGAGGTCCTCGTGCACCAGAACGAAGGCTTCGAGCCGGTTGCGAGCGCCGTTTCCTTCGGCCTCCGAGGTGAACGATCGCTTCCCCTCAGAGCCGTGGACCGTGATCCGGTCGTCCTCCAGCACCACGAGCTCGACCGCCTCGGCCTCGAGCATCTGCTCCAGGACGACCAGGAACGGACGGAAGTCGTCGGCGGCCGAGAGCGGCGCCGCGAGGGCCCGCCCCGCCTCGTAGAGGTCGCGCATCCGGTTGCGCTCCCGCACGGTCCGGACCCACTGCCGGTAGGCCAGGTAGGACATGACCATGGGAAACACCAGGAGCGGCAGGCCCGCGGGGTTCGTGGCCCACAGGATCGCTCCCAACACGCCCAGGGCCGTGTTGCCCGCCCAATGCAGCACGTTCAGCCCGAGCGGCGGCAGCAGCACGGTCAGGAAGCGCTTCCGTTCCACCAGCGAGACCACCAGCACCACCAGGTTCGAGTTGACCAGGAGGTAGGTCGACATGGCGATGGCCACCACCGCCCACGTCCGTGGTTGGAGCGGGGTTCCCGGCCCGAGCGCGTGGAACATGATCTCGGCGAGAGTGATGCCGACCACGAACTGGCTGACGTTGAAGGCGATCTTCAGCGGGGCCCATCGCCGGGCCACCTGGCCGACCAGCACGCCCGCAGCCACAGCGAAGGTGAGCACGCTGGGACGAGCGAGTGGCAGGGCAGCCGCCCAAAGGCTGTCCGTGAGCGAGAAGTTCACGGTTTCGGTCCGGTGCCGGAGCGGGATCGAGAACTGCTCGGCTATCGCGATGGCCACCGTCAAGGCTGCTAAGGCGAGCAGGTCCTTCGTGGTCCACGACGGTGCGTCGGCCAGCCGCACCCCGAGGGCGCACGTGGCCGCGATCGCCGTGAACAGGATGAGGCGGTGGGCCGCGATCGGGAGGGTCGTCCGTTCCCCCATCACTCAGCTCCACGTGTCCGCGCTCCAGGAGACCGCGCTCCAGGACACCGCGCTCCATGACGTTCCGCTCCAGGAGAGAGCGCTCCACGAGACCGCCGTCCAACCAGGGGTGACGGCGGTCAGCTGGCTCCAGGGCGAGGTGTACCAGGCGTAGCTGGACCAGGACATGGCGGGCCACGGCAGTCCGAGGGCGTCCATCTCGCCCATCACCGTGTCCGGGATCCCATCACCGTCGATGTCGGCGTTCACGTGGAACGAACCCCTGCTCGCCTCGAGCGAACCCGCTCCGGTCGACGGCACGAGGCCCAGGTTGGCCGGGACGACGCCGTTCGAGTTCCTCGCCGCCTGGAGAGCGCTGCCGGCATCCACCAGCCCGGCGCCGGCGCCGTGGCCGTAGTTCCCGTTCCTGTACGCCGTCTTCAGCAGGATGCCCTTGACCAGGTCGGGAGTGAGCCGCGGATCGGCCTGGAACATCAGGGCGGCCACGCCCGAGACGATGGCGGCGGACTGAGACGTGCCCGTCCCCTTGAAGTAGGAGTCGCCGATGCGCGCGTCCGGATACAGCGTGTCGATCGTGCTTCCCGGGTCGCGCAACGACACGATCGTGATGCCGGGCGCGATGATGTCGGGTTTGGCGAACCCGTCGGGGGTCCCTCGGCTGGAGAACGTCGCGACGGTCGTGCTGCTGCGGTCCGGCGTGCCGTGATTGTCCGCGGCCCCCACGGTCAGCACGAACGGGTCGTCACCGGGCTTGTTGATCGTGTTGCCCCCTGGTCCCCGATTCCCGGCGGAGGCCACCACCAAGATCCCGGAGAACCACGCCTGCTCCACCGCGTAGTCGAGGGGGTCGATGCTGTAGCTCTGGAGCGAGTCCGTTCCGAATGCCAGGTTCAGGACCCGGATGTTGTACGCGTCGCGGTTGGCCACCACCCATTGGAGCCCCGCGATCACCACGGAGACGTCGGTGGAGCCGTCTGGGCCAGCCACCTTGACCGACACGAGGTTGGCGCCCGGGGCCACACCGGCCCATTGCCCGCCGGAGGCGGCGCCGGTCCCGGCGATGATCCCCGACATGTGCGTGCCGTGGCCGTAGCGATCGAACCCGTCCTGTTCCGGGGTCAGGTCCACCCGGGCCACCAGCCGGTTGCCCAGTTCGGCGGACTCGGTCACGCCGGTGTCGAGCAGGGCGACGGTGACACCCCTGCCGTCGTAGTCACCGTCGACCTGGTTCAGCCGGATGCTTTGACGCCACGCCCTGTTCGGGGCGAGCGTGTTGTACACGGATGTGGAGGCGCTGCTGCTCATGCGGATCGTGCCGTCGCCCCACACCGTGCCGACCGAACTCGACTGCGCCACGTCCGCCAGAGCACGGCCGGAGACCGTCGCCGAGAACCCGCCGAGGATCGGGAGCTCGTGCGTGACCGTCCCTCCGAGTGACCGGACGAGACGCTCGGCCGTGTCGGAGGGAGGCAAGGTCTCCCGCACGATCACGTTGACGGTCGACGCCGGAGCCGCCGCGGCCTCGGCAGCCACGCCTGGGTCGACCTTCGTGGCGATGGCCGAAGACGCGTCAGGACGGGGCTGAACTCCCAGGACGGCCAGGAGGGTGAGGGCCACCGCGGCGGCCATCGGTCGCACGGGGCCATGCCAACGGACCATAGGTCGCTCGATGGCCGCCGTTCCGACCACCACCGGCATCCGACCGCTCCATCCGCTGGGCGATATCCCAATACGACGAACGAGCGCAAGTGTCAGGCTCTTGGGGCCTACGCCGCATCGTCCGGCCGGGTCAGTGATCCGGGGGGAGCGGGTGATTCTCTGGGGCCCGAAAGTCGTAGGCCAGACGCGGGCATGGGATTGCTCAGCCAGGAGCCCGTCTAGCCGCGTAGGTCCTCTGGGAGATCGATGTCGCGAAGGGTGATTCCGTACGGATCGAGCGGGCCCCAGGTGCTCTCGTTCAGCGACGTCACCCGCAGGGCGCTGAGGAAGGCCATCAGGCTCCGCTCTCCCTTCTCGAGTACCACGTCCGCCGCCCGGCGCGCCGGCTCTGTGCGCAGGACCAGCGGGAGCGGTCGCGGGGTCCCACCGTGCTCGAGCGCCACGGCATCTGCACCCGATTCCCCGGCCCGAGCGACCATCTCCCTGAGGACGGACGAGGACATGTCGGGCATGTCACCGGCGGCCACGAGCGCGAGCTCGGTCCGGATGTCGGCCATCCCGGCGGCCAGCCCCGCGAGTGGCCCTCGGCCTTCGACCGGATCGCGCGCCAGGCGCAGGCCGGGAAGGGTGGGGAGATCCGGTTCCGGGGTCTCCGGGCCAAGGACCACAACCACCTCGGGGCACACCTCCGTCAGCCGGAGCACGGCGTGATGCAGGAGCGGCGCGCCCCGGTATCGCTCCCGCAACTTGTCCCGGCCGAACCTGGAGGAACGCCCCCCGGCCAGGACGACGCCGGTTACGGGCTCGGGGTGCTCCGGGGTCAGCGCTCGGCCTCGGGCCGGGCCGGTGCACGGTTCTGCACGAACTCGAAGCCGAACCGGCCCTTGATGCACAGGTGGCCCCGCGTGATGTCGTTATCGAGCGGCGAGGTCACCGTCACGATCGCGTTGTCCTGGACGTGGAGCTCGAGGTCGCACCCG
>JBKPDU010000071.1:0-11300 GCA_046728055.1 Actinomycetota bacterium
GGTTGTCTCCTATGACCTCCTCCTGACTCCCATGACTCACGCCGTCCCATGCCCGCGGCGACGCCCTTCACGCACGTTGTCTGGAACGACCCCTCCTATCCTCGTTTCCCTCTACCGAGCGCGGCCAACCTCCCTCAGGTCGCTCGGGTCTCATCGTCCTCTCAGGAATACCTGGGCACCATGTGCGACGACGAAGCGAGCACAGCCACGCAGGAGGAACCCATGACTGGAACGCTCGCTCCACCGCTCGACGCCGTCACGGTCGTCGCCGAAACACCCATCCGGGCACCGCCTCGTGAGAGGGAGGCTGCGGATTCACACCACTCCAAACGATGAGATGAAGGGACAGGAGGCAGGGATGAAACGACTCCGTTGGCTACTGTTGATGCTGCCCGCTGCCGCGGTGCTCTTCGTGGTCAGCACCACAGCAGCGGCCCCCAAACCGTTAGCGTTCGCCGATGCCAGGCTGATCATCGAAGTCAACGCCACCGACGGCGATGCCGGGCTTCAGATCTTCGCGGACGCCGAACCCTGGAAGGAGCTTGCGATCTTCCGCCCGGACGGGCAGCAGATCATCGACTTCAAGACGGCAGGGGACGTGAACAATTACGGCCTCACCGAACTGTTTTCCGAGAGCAGCGAGCCTCCGTTCACAGAGTTCCCTCTGGAGCAGTTCAAGGCGCTGTTCCCCGAAGGTACATACCGGTTCACGGGCACGACCATCACAGGAGGAACGCTGACCGGGACCGCTACGCTAAGCCACGACATCCCCAACGGGCCGGAGATCCTTTTCCCCGAGGACGGCGCACGGGTGCCCCGCGACCAGGCCGTCATTGAATGGACGGCAGGGTCGCAACCTCCCGGTGTCGAGATCGTCGGGTACCAGGTCGTCGTCACCCGGGACAATCCCATCCGCGTCTTCAGCGTCGATCTCCTTGGCACGGTGACCAGCGTGACCGTTCCCGAGGAGTTCCTCGAGCGCAACACCGAGTACAGCCTTGAGGTCGTGGCGATCGAAGCCAGCGGAAATCAGACCCTCACCGAGATCAGCTTCGTTGCCAGGTAGTCACGACCTTCCCAGATGCCCCGGGCGACTCCGTGCTGGCCTCGGGGTCGCCGGGGCACTTGGGCGTGAGCGGTGCGGCGGCGAGAGTCCCCCGCCGCTGAGGACGGTACCGATTGCGCGCCCTATCCATCCGGGGAAACCAGCTTCCCCGACAGGGCATCAGTCGTTACCCTTCCTCGCCTTAGCTCGCACCTTGACGATGGATCGGAACATGAAGAAGGCCACGATGGCTACCGCCCCTCCCACAGCCACAACGCGGTTGACGTCCACCGCTGGCTGCCATGTCACCTGGTCGTTGCTGATCACGTAGGCCCCCGCGGGACGGGCGGAGAGCCCAAACCCCCCACCCTCGCCCTTACCCTGACCGGTAGGGCCTTCTCCTCCTCCCCCGCCACCGCCTCCCTGCACCGTGGCCGCGGGGATGATCGTGACGCCGTCCTTCTCGTAGGGATCGCCGAAGACGCGCTTGACGGTGATCACGTCCCGGGCCTCGGTGATCATTCGCTGAACATCCATGGATCCCCCTCCCTCCTGACATGGCGCCGGCGTCCCGAGACTGATCTCCACCGGCACGATCTCTGACCAAGCAGCCTACGACTGCTAACTGATCTGGACGAGGCGGGCGAGGTGTACTCCCCGTCCCAGACCGACCGGTGGCCGCTATTCCGGCTCCGCGGGATCGGCGAAGCCGTTGCTTCGGTGGGTGCCGTCGCAGAACGGCTTGTTCCTCGATCCGCCGCATCGGCACAGTGTCTGCCGGTTGCGAACCTCGTACGGCGAGCCGTCCTCGGAGACCACCGGGATGCCCCCGCGGACCCATAGCGAGCCGTTCGGCTCCACGCCGATCGATGGTTCGAATTCGGGCTCCATCGGTCGCATCTCGGGGCCGATCGCGAGGGCCAGCCTGCCCGAGGGGCACCGGTGGACCATGGCGATCATCTCGTTCCGCACACGCGAGTCGTCGACCTCCTCGAGCATCTCCCACACGCCTGTCCGGACGTTTCGACAGAACCCGTGCTTCGCACAAAGCGAGAGGTCGTCGTAGAGAATGATCCCGTCCCCTTCCCACGTCTGACGCCGGTCGACGATCGGGCGTCGGTCGGCCGTCTCGTCCCCTTTGAAGCCGATCCGCTCGTGCGTCGAATCGCAGAACGGCTTCGTCGAGGAGTGACCGCAGCGGCAAAGCTCATACGTCTCGGGCGCGTCGAAGCTCGGACCCTCGTCCCAGGCGATCGGTTCGCCCAAATCCGTCTCGACCACGGCCGTACGGATCAGCGGGATCCCCCCTTCGATTCGGTAGGGCCCGTTGCGCCTCACGACGATCCGCCGGTCCCCCATCAGCAGGACTCTAGCGAGATGCCAACGACCCGCGCCTGGAAGCCCTATCGCGATCTGGTCGCATCGCCCTCCCCCAGGTCATGCGGCGAGGCGGGCCCGCACCTCCGCTGTGCGTTGAACGCCTTGACCACACGAGCGCCTGGAGGTGTGCTTGCAGCAGCTCGCTGGAGGTCGTCCGGTCACTGTCCAGCTCCTCGGGTGACCGTCTCGCTGCGGGTAGTAGTTGTTGGTGTCGATCACGACCTTGCCCCCGATGGCGTCGGTGGGCACCTCGCGGTACCGACCCATGGGGATCGACACGATGACCACCTCGTCGAACCGCTCCGCCTCGCTGGGGGTCATCGCGCGCGCTCGGTCGCCCAATCCCTCGACGAGACCGGCCAGCGTCTTCGGCTCGCGTGAGTTGCTGACGGCGACCTCGTGACCGGCTGCAAGAAGAGCTTGGCCAGCGTGCCTCCAATGTGTCCGGCTCCGATGATCCCGATCTTCATCTCACGTCCTCCCCAGTCCGTTACGGGAGATGGTACTCAGTGGAATACAGACGCAGGATCGGGCCGTTGACGTTGGATGTTGGCCGGTCGGACCGCCGTTGAGACAATTGGTGCACATGTTCCTCTACCTCCGATGAACTGCCAGGTCTGCGGCGAGCTGCTCCCAGAGGGCGCCCGGTTCTGTCCGAACTGCGGCGCCCCCATGGGCACTCCGCTCGGCACCGAGGAACGGAAAATGGTCACGGTCTTGTTCGCCGACCTCGTCGACTCGACCGGGCTCGCGCAGCGCGTCGACCCCGAACGGGCGCGAGAGATGCTCGGTCGCTTCTCCGACGCTGCCACCGAAGAGCTCCAGGCCCTCCGTGGCCGGCCGGAGAAGTTCATCGGCGACGCGGTGATGGCGGTCTTCGGGCTCCCGGCGGTCCACGAGGACGACGCCCTCCGAGCCGTCCGCGCCGGGCTGGCGATCCGCGATCGAACTCGCCGGATCGGGACCGACATCGGCCTGGCCGAGCCACTCGAGGTTCATGTCGGCATCGAGTCGGGCGAGGCAGCCACCGGCCTCGGACCGGCCGGGCAACTCCTGGTCACTGGGACGGTGGTGAACGCCGCTGCCCGGCTCCAGGCCGCCGCACAGCCAGGCGAGATCCTCGTCGGGGACACGACGAGAGCGCTCACCGAAGCTGACGTCTCGTATAGCGACCGCAAGGACGTATTGGCGAAGGGTTTCGACGATGGTCTCGCGGCTCACGCCGTTGAGAGCCTCACTCCGCGATCGGTGCGCCGGACGATCCCGTTCGTCGGGCGAACCAGCGAACTGGCCATCCTCCGCGAGAGCCTTGTCCGGGTCAAGGCCACAGGTCGCCCCGTGCTGGTCAGCGTCCTCGGCGAGCCCGGCATCGGAAAGTCGCGCCTGGCCGAGGAACTCATCGCAGACCCCGAGAGTGACGTCTGGGTACTTGTGGGGCGCGAACGCCTGGCCGATACGCGCACGTTCGCTCCGGCCGCCGCGATCGTCGCCGATCTGGCCGGCATCGAGGATGACGACTCGCCCGAGAAGGTGAGCGTTCGCCTGCGCGAACTCATCGAGCCCTACCTCGATGCGACGGCAGCCGCCAGGATCGTCGAGCGGCTCGGGCTCCTGTTCGGCGTGGCCGAGCGACGCGACGAGTCGGCGTTCGTCCAGGAGGTCCAGCATGGGTTCGTCGCCCTCGTCGACGAGCTCTCGAAGGTTCGGCCGGTCGTCCTCGTGTTCGACGACGTGCATGCGCTCCGCTCGATCATGCTCGAGTTGGTGGAGCGTCTCGGGACCAGAAGCCGCGAGGGCCCTCGCCGCGTGATGATCCTCGCGTTGGGTCGTCCCGAACTCCTCGACGAGCACCCAGGTTGGGGTTCGCACGCAGACAACGCGGTGCTGTTGCGCCTCGACCCACTGTCCCTGGAGGAGTCGATCGAGCTCGTGCGCCAAGCTTCGGCCGGACGGATCGACGAAAGGGAGGCAGCGGAGATCGCCGCCCGCGCCGGGGGCAACCCGTTCTTCATCGTCGAGACCACCGGTATGCTCATCGCCGACTCTCCGGCACCGCGGCCCAGCCTGCCACCAACGGTCCGAGCCGTCGTCTCGGCCCGGATCGACCACCTCCCCTCGCGCCTTCGCGAGCTCACCCGTCGAGTGTCCACGTTTTATGTGTCGTTCGACATGGATGAGGTCACGACCGTCGACCCCGAGACCACCGAGGAGGAGCTCCGACAGCTCGAGGAGGCGGAGATCATCGTCCGGGAGGAGCGGCGACATCCAAAGCGCTGGCGCGTCCGGCACGCCACGGTCAAGGAAGTCGCATACGCGAGCCTCCCCAAACGAGAGCGGGTGCGGTTGCACCAGCTCATCGCCGACCGCCTGTTCGAGCAGGGCCATCCCGCGTGGGCCGCGGGGCACCTCCAACGGGCGGCGATCGCGTCGCTGGACCTCGATCCAGAGGACCGCACGGTGGCCGAGCGCGCCGCCGACGCGCTGGTCGACGCTGGCGACCGGTCGCGACGGCGGATGGAGAACCGATCGGCTATCGACTACTACGAGCGGGCGCTGGCCCTCGCTCCATCGGAGGACCGCTGGGGCGTCCGAGAGGGTCGGGCGCTCGCCGGCATCGGCGAGGCCTGCTATTGGCTCGGGGAGTACCCGAAGGCAACGGATGCTCTCGAGCGGGCTGCGGCGCTCGGCATCCGGACATCTGACCAATTCACCCTCGCCCTCGCGCAGCGGTTCCTCGGTGACATCGCCCTCACCATCGAGGGCGACCTCGACAAGGCCGAGGATCTCTTCGACAAGTCACTCGCGGCGGCGGAGGCGCTCGACGAGCCGTACGCCATCGTCCGGACGCTGCTGTTCGCCGGGTGGATCCCGTGGACGCGCAACCGGTACGACGACGCGGAGGCGATCTGGCTCCGGGCGCTCGCGGTGGCCGATCCCGAGGACGGGTGGGCCCGGGCTCGCGCGCTCAACTCACTCTCGATCGCCCGGGACAGCATGGAGGACCACGCCGCGGCGCTCCGGCTGAGCGGCGAGGCGACTGAGCTCGCCGAGCGCATCGGCGACCAGTTCAGCATCGCCACCACCAGCGTTCAGCGCGGCCGCGTCCTCGAGGACTCGGGCCGGTACGAGGAGGCGTTCCCCTGTTTCGATCGGGCCATCTCGATCTTCGAGGACCTCGGCGCGCGGTGGGAGCTCGCCGACGCCACGGCCGAGCGCGGTGAGGTCGAGCGGTTCCTTGGCCGCCTCGACGAGGCCGAGCGGGACCTTCGCACGGCCATCCGGATCTCCGAGGAGCTCGGCGACCGCCAGCTCGGGCCATTCATGTGGCGAGCGCTCGCAGACGTCGCCAAGAGTCGGGGCGATCACGCAGAGGCCGAGCAGCTGCTCCGGCGCTCTCGGGCCGCGGAGAGCCAGCGTCCTACCCGAGGGCCTCGCGCTGCCCACGAATCAGATGCGGGTTCGACCGAAATGGCACGATAGGTGGCGATGTCTGAACCAACCTTCGCGCGTCCGGGTGAGGCCGCGCAGGCCTCTCTCGACGCCCTTGAACATCCAGCTCTCCCGGTATCATCGAGCTTAGATGGATCGCGCCGCCGTCGAGGAGCTCTTCGGCTTCACGGATTACAGCTGGCGCGAGTACGAGCGTGCAATCCGCCCACTGAGTGACGACGTACTGACGGCGCCGGCGCCCGGCTCCGGCTGGCCAGCGCTGCGGGACGCCCTTGCGCACATCAACTGGGGGTACGTCCGGTGGCTTGCCAGCCCGGACGGGACAACCGCTGAGCCAGTGGAACAGGTGAAGTCATGGGACGAACTCGACACATATCGTCGCCGCGTCCGCGGTCACACCCGCGAGTACCTCGATTCGCTCGGTGAGAATGAGTTGTTGAGTCCCCGGGAGATGAACGTTGACGGTGAAACGTTGCTGTACAGTCCCGCTGACATCTTCGTGCACGTCTTCCTGCACGAGCGCCAACACCACGGGGACCTGAACACGCTCCTGTATCAGCTAGGCGTTGAACCGCCGGTGGTGGAGTATCGGTTCTCCCTTCCTGAACGCCGGGCACAGACCAAGCGGTAAACGCGCCTCGCCAGGAGGCGGTGCGGTCAGGTCCCCTGCGCTGGAATGTCTGTTACGGGGAGGACCTCGTCGGGACTGGGAATGTCGAATTCGATGGGCTCGCCGAATTCCGAGAACGTGACCGTCGCGACCATCTGGCCTCCACCAGCCTTCTCCGAGAGGTGGTAGACGTAGCTGACTCGACGGATCAGCCCGTCGTCATCGATCCATATATCAGCATCGAGCTGCGTCTCTACCCCGCCAGCCTCGAGCTGGTCGATGCTCGCCTGGAGGGCCTCCGCGATGTCCGCCGGAGCTTCAGCCTTCGCGCGCTCGAGGTCGGCAGTCAACGCGTAGTGCGTCGTCGAGACCCCACCGACCTCTTCGGCCCCGAGGTCCCGGATCTGGCCGGATGCCCCGAAGATGAAGTACACGAGGAGCGTCGCATCGTTTTGACCGGTCGAAAGGCTCCGGAACTGGTCGACCGCCGGATCCGAGGACGACAGATCCACGAACAGCCAATCCTGTTTCCCAGGCACCCGCGACAGGAGCTTGTCGAAGACGCCTCCGCGCATGTAGACCCGCTCATCGTCCACGAGCATCTCGATCCGACCGATGCCCAATGACTCGAAATCCGCTGAGAGGTCTGCTCGCCGCAAGTCGCCAAGGGTGGAGCCGCCGGTCATCGCGATCGTGGTCCCGTCGGGGACGGACGAGGAACCGTTGAACTCGAGGGTCATATCAAGCGCGACCGACCCCGTCGCGGCCGTCGTCTCGGCGGCGGCGAGGATGTCGGCCGTCGAGGCGCCATTGGCGCCGGACTGATCCCCGTCCCCGTCGCCACCACAACCGGAAAGGATCAGGCCCAAGAGGGCAACGGACGCAACGACCCTACGCATCGCGGCATCCTACCTCGGAGCGCCCGTGTCGCTACTTTCGTCTGCTTCAGTGCTGGTCTGGGGCGGTGCACGTGAGCGGATCTCAGGGCTGGGCTGACTCAATCGGCCACGAGACCATGAGCCGTCCTCGCTCGTATCGAACGTCGGTGCCGAACGGCCGGCAGGCGTCGGCGAACCGCCGGGCGATCCAGGCCGCGTCATCGCTGTCTGCGAGGCGCGTGAAGCAGTAGTCGAGCTTCAGGGGGACGGCCTCGAGACCGAGGGGGCCGGATGAATCCACGGTGACCAGGAACAGCAGCCCCAAATCGTTGCGGAGCATCGGATCGACGGCGTAGTCGTCGAGGAAGTCGCCCATGTCGTAGAGGATCCGCCGTTCGACACCGTGGAACACGTGAGCCGAGTGGCCGGCGACCAGCGTCGCTCCTGCGTCCACGAGGGCGCGCGCTGCCGATCGAACATGGGCCGGCGGCTCCGTGGTCATGTTCGGCCCCCAGTGCGGCGTTACCAGGACGGCGGCGGCATCCACGGTGGCGATCGACCGGCTCAACCATTCGGGGCCGCCTCGTCTCAGATCGGCGAAGGCCACACCCGGGCGCCCAGGGGCGGCGGCGTACTCCGCTGGGTGATCGGTGACCCCGAGAACGGCGATCCGCATCGTACCCGCCGCCAGCACCACCGGCCGTCGCGCGGAGTCGACGTCGGGTCCCGCTCCAACGTGCCCGATCCCCGCCTCGTCGAGATGCCGAACGGTATCCAGCAAGGCGACCTCGCCGAAGTCGAGCGCGTGGTTGTTCGCCAGGGTGACGCATGAGACACCGAGGTCTCGAAGGATGCGGATCGCTGAGGGAGGCGCGCGGAAGAAGAATGGCTTTGTCCGGTCGGGCCAGGGCGAGCCGCGCTCGGAGATGCAGCACTCGAGGTTCAACACGAACAGGTCGGCCCCGGCCGCAACGTCTCGGACCTCGCTCGAGACCAGCGGTCGGCCGGGATCCTCGTTCAACACCGCCGCCACCCCGCGCCCGAGCATGGTGTCTCCGGCGAGGGCGATCGTGACCTGGTTGCTCACGATGCGGCTTCTCCTTCCCGTCCTGCTGATGGCGAGTCAACGTCGTGTGACCGTGCGCGACGTTGCCCGTTTCGCACGAGGGCCGATCAGAACGTGGGCTTCGTCACCATCAGGAAGACGATGACCACCACGACAACGCCGAGGACGGCGCCGACGAGGGTCCCGCGCCTGGCGAGGGCACGGTACTCCGGTGAGGCGGGACCGTGCTCTTCGAGTGCGGTGATCTGACGGCGCAGGGTCGGCGTGTAGACGCCCAAGCCGAGCACCAGGAGCACGCCGAAGAGGACCAAGGCGGCGGCGAGCCAGAAGGTTGCGAGGCGCAGGTCCCCGACCCAGACCATCAACAAGCCCGTCACAAGAAGTAGCCCGTACGCGGGGTTCGCGAACCGGTCGTCGAGCACCTTGATCCGCCGCAGCACGAACCTCTCGTACTCCGGGTTCCTCGCGGCTGCGGCGAGCCAGATCCCGTAGGAGGCGTTGAACCCGACTGCAACGATCGCGAGCAGCACATGCAGGAACTTGAGCGTCGTGTACATGGTGAGTCCGACCATCACTTCGATCCCCCCTTCGACCATCGTGGACGATACAACTCCCGCGATAGTGGTCGTCTCGGGCCCGTGCAAGGATCGAGCCGGTGGGAAGGCTTCGAGCGGCGGCAGGCACCCTCCTGTTCCTCGCGGTCGCGCCCGGGATCGCTGGCGGACTCGTGCCGTGGCTCTTGACGGGGTGGCGGTCGGCCGGGTCCCCGATGTGGCTTCGGATCATCGGATGGGTACTGATCGGCTCGGGGGTGGCTGTGGTTCTCGAGGCGTTCGGGCGTTTCGTCATCGAGGGTGTGGGCACGCCAGCGCCGGTCGCCCCGACCGAGAAGCTCGTCGTCGGAGGCCTGTATCGCCACGTGCGAAATCCCATGTATCTGGCCGTAGGTGCCGTGATCCTTGGCCAGGCCGCGGTTCTCGGGCGCTGGGTGCTGGTGGCCCACGCGCTGGTCTTCGCGGCAATCGTCTGGTCGTTCGTACATTGGTACGAGGAGCCGACGCTTCGACGGCGATTCGGGACCGAATACGAGGCCTACCTGCGGGCTGTGCCAGGATGGTGGCCACGGTTGAAGGCGGACTGAAGCGCGCTCCGTCCAGGCACGCTATACATCCCCACGTGGCCATCTACGTCGCCCTCCTCCGCGGGATCAACGTGGGTGGCAAGAACCCGATCAAGATGCCCGAGCTGAAGGCGTCTTTCCAGGCGCACGGCTTCGAGGACGTCGCCACGTACATCCAGAGCGGCAACGTGCTGTTCCGATCCTCGACGTCGGGAGCGCCGGCACTGGCACGTTCGATCGAGGGGATGCTCGCCGCGACCTTCGGCTACCCACTCAGCGTGACGGTGCGCAATCACTCCCAGATGCGTGCCGTGGTCGAGCGAGCACCGGCCGGCTTCGGAACGGACCCTGATACGTACCGCTACGACGTGATCTTCCTGAAGGAGCCGCTCACGGCGAAGTCGGCGCTGAAGGTCGTGCCCACCAAACCGGGCGTGGACGAGGCGCAGGCCGGAGGAGGTGTGCTCTACTTCTCTCGGGTGACCAGCAGAGCGACCCAGAGTCAGCTCAGCAGGATCGTCTCGATGCAGATCTACCAGAGCATGACGATCCGAAACTGGCGGACGACCACGACACTGCTCCGGATGATGGACGAGGCGTCCTAAGGAGCGCTCGATCCATCGCCCGTGAGCTCGTCCGCGAGCATCTCCATCAGCAGGCCGTCGTGCCAGGTGTCGTCTGGCCCGCGCTCGTATGAGCGCATCACGCCGACCCGGCGAAAGCCTACCTTCTCGTACGCGCGGATCGCCGCCCCGTTGTCGGCCGCGGGGTCGATCGTCATTCGGTGATGGCCACGCTCATCGATCAGGTACCGGGCGAGGAGCCGGATGGCCTCCGGCCCAAGGCCCTGACCATGCCGGGCCGTCGTGAGAAAGATGTCGATGCTCGCGTGGCGGTACATGGGATCCTCTTCCTCGTCGTACTGGATCGCGCCGATGACCTCCCCTTCGGTCTCCACGACGAACACCTTGTCGTTTCCGACGAACTCCTCCTCGATCTCCTCCTCCCCCAGACCACCCCACCGTGAGGCCACTTCCGGCTCGCGCCGGATCGACGAGAGGCGGGCGACGTCGCGCGCCGTCACAGGGCGGAGTGAGGTCCGTGGACCGGTCAGGATCATGTCCTAAGCGTAACCGCGGCTCCTGAACCAGAGAATTCCGATGGATCGTGAAGGAAGGCGCCTGCCGAACCGTCTTAGACTGTTAGTCACGATCTCGGGTGATCTCACGCGCGACGAGCTGTTGCAGATCGCGGAGTCACTCGACTGGGGGTGATCGCGGCGACTTGTCCCGCCGCGTACGATCGCTGTCACGTCCAAGGAGGTACGAGCCAATCAGACGGCTGATCGCATCCGAGTTCATGACGCTCGACGGCATCATGGAAGCGCCGGGTCATGAAGAGCATGTCGACGGGAAGAATGCCTGGGCGTTGCAGCTGGCCACCGAGGACATGCAGCGGTACAAGATCGAAGAGGTCTTCGCGGTCGATGCGCTGCTCCTCGGGCGCGTGACCTACGAGATCTGGGCGGCGTTCTGGCCGTCGGCCCCCCGAGATGGGGGTTTCGCGGACCGAATGAACGCCCTTCCCAAGTTCGTGGTCTCGAAGACCCTGAAGAAGCCGCAGTGGACGAACACCACGGTTCTCCGGGGCGACGTCGTGGAGGAGGTCTCGAACCTCAAACGGCGGCCCGGAGGGAACATCATGACCTCCGGCAGTGCCGATCTCCTCGACGCTCTCATGAATCATGACCT
>JBKPDU010000072.1:0-14862 GCA_046728055.1 Actinomycetota bacterium
CGCCGGCAGCCCCCGACCAAGGGAGGCATCATGTCGATCATCCTGCAAGACCCGATCCATCTCGAGACGCCAACCCGATCCCCGGTTCGTCCGGCAGCGCCGCTCGATCCGCGAACGGCCTCCGGGGAGCGCGAGGTCTCCTTCGAGCTCGAATCCCCAGGTGGCTATCGGCGGACGGTGACCGGAACGATCGCCTATCTCGACGGCGAGGCACAGACGTACATGGTGCTCGCACCCGACGAGGCGCTGATCCGGGTGCCACTGCGGGACATCAAGAGGACGATCGAGAGCGTCGTGTAGCGACCATGGATACAACAGCCCGGAGAGATACTCATGATCCGTTCGTCACGAAGCTGGCACGGCGAAGGTCCCTCTGACAAAGAGTGGTTGGCTTGTCGTTCGAGTCGCCCCTTCGAGAAGAAAACGACTTCCACTCCGGCCCGTCCACTCACGACTGAGTCCCGGACTGAGCCCGGGGTGAGCGGCGGGCTGCTTCTGCCTGTCTGGGGAGAGCCGGAGCCTCTAGGCAGATGCTTGACTTCGTAGCGCGGACAGGAGCGGGAGGCGGTTCACACATCGTCCAGCTAGACATCCCACGGGCCCTACCTGTCAAGCGGTCGCCGGCCAAGCGGTGGCCTCCGAGTACCTCTCCCGATGGCGGAGACACCCGTGAAGGATGCCGACCCATCGGTTCGCGAGGGGGATCGCAGCGCCCGTTGGTGGGTGTGCCCCTTGGCTCGGTGTGCGTGGTAGTAACGCCTCGCGCCCGGCGAGCTACCGAGTGAACAGAACGCCCACATCTGAAGGGCGTCGGCGAGGCGATGGTTGCGGGCGAACCTGGCCAGGGCGACTTTCGATCGTCCCGAGGCCTTGGTGATCGGAGAGGTCCCCGCGTAGTTCTTACGGGCCTTAGGATCGGCGTAGCGGATGGGGTCATCCCCCGAACTCCGCGAGGACCCGGGCGCCGAGGACCGAGCCGAGTCCTGGGATTCTGCGAAGGACCTCGGCGTCCGGGTGTCCCTCAAAACTCGTTTCGAGCTGGTTCGCGAGCGTCTCGATCTGAGACGTCATCTCCTTGACGATCCGCACGATGGACCGGACCACGCCGCCGTAGGCTCGCGCAAGCACCGCCGGCGCTTCGAGCTGGGAGCTCCGGAGGGCCACCTTGATCTCCTCGGCCCGCTCGGTGATGCGCCGGCGCCTGCCTCCTCGTTTCAGGGCGGCGGCGATCCGCGTGGTGGAAAGCGAACGCCCCGCCCCCGGCGTCGGTGCCGCAGCGAGCACGGCCAGGGCGTCTGGCGAGGCCAGGTCGGTCCCGAAGGCCTCGAGTGCCGCCGGGTAGAACTCCCGAAGCGCGTTGCGGAGCTGGCCGCTGCCTGGACCAGATCAGACGCTGGTGGGCCCGAGCCAGCACCTTCACCGCTTCGGCGAGCTCGGTGTCCTCGGCCACTCCCCGATGCAGATGCCGATCGGTTCGAACGAGGTCTGCCAGCACCCGGGCGTCGCCCGGATCCGACTTCGCCCCCGAGGTCCGGTGGCGGTCCCGGTACCGGTCCACGGAGAGCGGGTATGGCATGGACGGCGCACCCCGCTGCGACAAGTGCACCGACCAGGAGCCCCCGATCCAGCTCGATGCCGACCACGACCTGTGATGGATCCTCGGCGTGTGCCGCTACCATCTCGCGGAGCTTCGCCAATCCATCAACGCCTTCGGGCACACGGCCCTTGGCCGCAACGCGCCCATCGACGTCCAGGATGCAGGCGTCGTGGTGGGTCTCCGACCAGTCGATCCCGACGAAGATCACCCTTCCTCCTTCCGCTCGACGGCCTTCGAGCCCTGGAGGAGTACGCGGCGCTCTAATGGATCAGTGCTCGGTTGGCACGACATCCCACAAGCCGTCGGCTCCTCGCCTTCCGGCGGAGGCACGATCTAGCTGTAGGGCTCGAGGCCCTGGACCTCTCGGTGCTCACCCGCCGGTGGCTCGGAGAGCAGTCTCACCTGCTGGCTGCTCGGAAGCCATTAGGTCCTCCATCGAGCCCTTGTGTGAACCGAGGAGGGGAAGCGAAGGCTCCTCGTACGTGGAGCCCTCGAAATTCCGTAGTGGACCCGGGTCGTGTGAAGGCCCGGTTCCACATTCCGAACGTCGTCTCGCCTTTCGGCAGCTCCCGCGGGAGCGGTTCTAACGAACCGTCAGCGCCAGGCCGTCCGAACCTCGGACCTGTCCTGAACACCGGATGAACGGGGTGAACGCCTTCTTCTGAGATCGCCGAGGCCAGGTCATTGGGATTCGGTTAGGGGAGGGGCCTGGGCTCGACCTCGGATTGAGAATGATCAGCTTCCCGCCGATTGCCTTGGTGGACGGCCTGAAGCGTCACGCGCCGGTCGCTCACAGCTACCCAGTTGGGGCCGACGAGCATCCCGCCGACGAATCGCGCCGTGTGGGGGAGGTGGAACTGACCGGGCGTCGCTGCGACAGCTGTGCTCATCGGCTTCCTGCTGCGGATGCTGTAACAGGATCGATGAGAAGAGTTGCGACACTGACGCTGCCCGTGCGTCGCCCCTCGAATAGAACGGGGAACGCTGTCAACGGAGGCGAAGGTTACAGCGTACGAACACCGGCGAGCCTGGCCCCGAGCTCTGGGTGAACAGCCATTCCCGGGGCCAAGTCGCCTGAGGCCGTCCTGCTGGGCCTAACGGTGGTGACGGGCCTCGTCGACGCATTCAGCTACCTCGTGCTCGGGCACGTGTTCGTTGCCAACATGACGCGGAACGTCGTCTTTGCTGGGATTCGCGCTCGCCGGCGCGGTAGGTTACGAGAACGAGGGGATGTCGCTCATGTGGATCTTCTCCATCTCCCCTTCGCTGTCCGGCTCGGAGCGTTCTGCCTCGGCGGCGCGTGCCGGGGGCGGCTAGCGGTACCACTCGTCGGGCGGGCAGAGAACTTGAGCGCAGGCCCAGGGCGGTGCACCATGCCCATGCGCGCCAGGGACGGGAGGTGGAAGCGATGTGGTATCGGGTTGGCCTGGTCCTCCGGGCGGACGTGGATGATGAGGGGCTGCACCAGATCCTGGTCATGGCGAACACGTACGCGATCCTCCGGGTGGAGGAGGCCACCCGAGATGCCGATAGCGGCGACTGTCGTTTCACGGCCAGGATCAACGCCCCCAGCGCCGAGGCGGGGCTCGGCTCAGTGCTCACCGTCGTCTCCCAGGTCTCGGGACGTGTCGGGCTGGCGGAGGAAGCCTCGCTTCGCCAGGCGGTCATCGAGCGGGAGGAACCGGTGCTTGGCCGGGGCGGCTCATCCGAAACGGCCCCCCAACAGGACGTGCGATGAGGAGGTCCGGCCCTCCACCGCCCTCTGGATGGCCTCACTTTGCACCGACCACGGGAATTCCTGGACCTAGGCGAGTCGGCCGTGGAGGCCATTCGGGAGCCTGATAGGGGTCTCGTCGTTGGGCCCGAGACTCCCCCGCCGGGAACCAAGTTGAGCGCCTCAAGCATCAAAGAAGCATGATCCCGTTGCCGGTTGGCTTCCGCCTCGGCGTTCATCTTGCTCGCCGCGTGCGGACGCCTCCACCACGGAAATGAGCGCAGCACGGACCTCGCTCCAGATGTGGGCCGGTGTGTGTGAAGCGAGGGGCGCCCGCGTTCTAACGTCCGAGGTCCGGCCGGCCTCGTCGCCTCAGGTCGGGTTGCTAGGCCTCCACTGGCCAGGGCCGGAGCCTCCACTCCAGGTGGCAATTTCTGCCGGTAGGTCCACCGACCAATCGCTGGTCAGGTGTCGTGAGGCATGTCGGTAAGTAGGCCATGGAACTGGGTGATGAGTTGTTGCCACGAGTTCGAATAGCCACCATGAGACGGCCGGTCACGTCCGTGAAGATCGTGGATCACGCGCGGATGGGCCGCGCGAGGAGCCACACACGGAGGTGGACCGGCCATGGACGACGCTACGCACCTCGGCCTGGACGTGCACAAGGAAACCATCGCGGTCGCGATCCTGCGTCCAGGCGATCGGGACCCTGACGAACGCGTCATCCCCAACACCCCCGAGGCACTGAAGAGCCTGATCCGCACGCGTCGGTCCTCGGGGCCGCTGGTTGCCTGCTACGAGGCCGGGCCCACCGGCTACGAGACCTATCGGCTGATGACAGACCTCGGCGTTCCCTGCGACGTGATCGCCCCCACGCTCATCCCCCGGAGGGCCGGTCGCCGGGTGAAGACCGACCGCCTTGACGCCCGGAACCTAGCCCGGCTGCACCGGGCCGGCGAGCTCACCTCGATCCGAGTCCCGACCCTGGCGGAGGAAGCGCTCCGCGACCTGGTCCGGGTCCGGGAGGACCTGAAGGACGATCGGCGGGACACGATGCGCCGGGGTGAAGAGCTTCCTGCTCCGCCAAGGGCGACGCTACCCCGGCCAGGCGAGGGGCTGGACCACCAAGTACGACAAGTGGGTCCACGCCCAGCACTTGGAAGAGCCCGCGGCTGAGGCGGCCTTCCGCCACTATGTGGCCACCCTCGATGCCCGCGGGGTGGAGCTCCGGGCCATCGACGCCGAGATCGAGGCGGCATGTGAGCGCCCTCCGATGGACGCCCCCTCGGGAGGCTCCGGTGCTTCCGGGGGATCGACAGCGTGTCGGCCGTGACCATCGCCGCGGAGGTCTGCGACTTCCACCGCTTCGCCACGGCCACCCAGTTCATGGCCTTCACCGGGCTGATCCCCACCGAACACTCGAGCGGAGGGACCGAGCGGCGAGGATCGATCACCAAGACCGGCAATGCCCACCTTCGCCGGGTCCTGGTGGAGGCGGCGTGGAGCTACCGGCACCGTCCTGGGATCGGCATCGAGCACCGTCGCCGGAGCGAGGGGCAGCCTCCCGACGTCCGCGCCTACGCGTGGGCGGCCCAACTCCGGTTGTGCGGCCGGTTCCGGTCCCTCGCCCTCCGCCGCCAGCACAACGTCGCCGTCGTCGCCGTGGCCAGAGAGCTCGGCGGGTTCGTCTGGGGGATGATGACCGACAGGCTGGCCGTGGCGTGAGCAAAGCGTGGGAGCGGGTGGGCGTGCACCGCGGAAGGATCCTCGCGGACGTTATGCGGCTCACGACCCGCGTTCTTAGTCAGAGGCAGCTTCCGACGAACCCGTGATGTGCGGTCCCGATCCGCGAATACGAGAGTGGTCGATCAGTCGCTGCCACGTGCCCGCCCGCTCCCACCTCCCTTCGATCCCGGCCGCCATGAGCACTTGACTTGACATCACGTCTCATACGAGCGTCCCCTTAGGTCCACCGGTGTGTCTGGCTGTTCTTGTGCCGTCGCCTCCGCCGCATCGGGAGCCATCGGGTGCCTCGGGAGGAATACGGACGATTCTCGGACGTTTCCTCGATTGCCGCTTGGAACCGCGACGACCTGCGTGTGCGGGCTGCGCCCCACAGCCTGACTTGGCAGTTGGCAATGGACGTGCCCTCGGAGGGGCGGCAGCATAGCCATTGAGGCGGTCAGGGGACGCCTATCCCCGACGTCCTGGAGGTGCTGGGGATTGCCTTCGGCACCCTAGCGGGACTCCCACCGAGAGGGTCGAGGAAGCAGGCTCGACGCGAATGGGAGTGTCGGTGCGGGCTTCCCGCGCGGAGCAGCTGGACCACGGGCCCGGGGCTGATCGCCGATGCGGTCGCCCTCGCTGTGCCGGTAGTCTCGGCCGAGGCACGCTTTCGCGCTGCGGACGAAACGTCCCGTGGTGCGGGAACTCGCAGCCGACCTGCGGGTTTCCGCCGGGCACCGTCAGTGGGCACTGAACGCAACGGCGCGAAGTGAACGACCGAGCAGCCCCCAGTCTATAGTTGCCAAGGATGAAGGGAGGCGACATGCTCGCAGTTCTCGGGATGCTCGCGGCGAAGGGCGGCGGCAACACTGACACCATCCTATGGATCATCGCTGCCGTGCTTGTGATTGCCGGCATCGTGGCTCTCGTCAGAGGGTCGGTCCTCGTCGGGATCGCCCTCATCGTCGTTGGACTCCTCGTGGGACCGGGTGGGGTGAGCATCATCGACTAGCCCAGGAAGGCCCAAGAAGAATGCCCAATGGGGCAAGTTCAGCCAGCGGAGGGAAGGGAGCGGCAGATGGACAACCCGGTTCTTTGGGTGGTTGTCGGCGTGGTGGGGGTTCTTCTCCTCGTGTTTCTGTTTCGCGGCCTCGGCGGCAGGCGAGGTTCGCGCGGCCGTGGAGGGCTTCGCCGCCGGTGGACCTTCCGCCGCTAGGTTGGCGTGACCCCCCAAGGTTGGTTCTCTACAGCGACCCGTGCTGACGGTATTCGGGGTCGTGGCACGACCGGAACAAGTCGACACGCCGATTGCCGCAGCTCATCGCATCCCGGAACCCCGCGCCCTGATCCGCGTATCGGGCTGGCGGAAGCGTCGATCAGATGCACCACGAGGCATCCAAGGTGAGCTGAAACACGGTCACTTCTTCGGGGATCGCCAGGCGCGTCGTGCCCGAGCGGCTCCACGCGGCCCACGGCGCTCCGGTCTGGTGTGCGAGCGCTCACCCCGGGTAGCATCCCGCCGATGAACGACGAGGACCAAGAGAAAGAGCGGCTCAATCGTAAGCTGATCGAGCTCTTGAACGAACTGCGCATCGCCATTCCCGGCGTGCAGGTCCTGTTCGCCTTTCTCTTGATCCTGCCCTTCAACAGCGGTTTCGTGGAGACGGACGATCTCGACCGAGCCGTCTACGCGGGTTCGCTGAGTTGCGCAGCTGTCGCATCGGCGCTGCTGATCGGGCCAGCGGCTTACCATCGACACCGCTTCCGACGATTGGAGGAAGAGTCGGCGTCCGACAAGAAGGAGATGATCATCACTCAGGATCATCTGGCCGCCGGCGGTCTGCTGTTCCTCGCGCTCGCCATGGCAGGCTCGGTCTTCATGGTGTTCGACGTCTTGTTTGGGACGTTCACCGCGACGATCGTCGCTGGAAGTCTCGTCTTCGCCTACGTGTGGTTCTGGTACGCGCTCCCGGTGTCCCGACGGATCCGTAACTCCCATTCGCGCCGCTGACCGTCGCTCTTCCCGGGTGAAGTTGCGGAACTCGGCTCCATTGACATGGCCCTCTAGGATGGGTCGGTCGGAGCCCAGAGGCTTCTACGGCGCCTTGGCGGCTCATCGTCATTGCTTCTGTCGAGAAACTGGTGAGTCTAAGGAGGAGCGACCTCGGAGGAAGAGCTCCTCGCCGCAGATGCATCGCGGGGCCGCGTTCTTCTCACCCCGGTGCGGCGGTGCCGGGGACTCAGGTGCCTCGACCTGTTACAAGGGGGTGGTTTTTCGCGATCGGAGGTCGCCCAATGGACATGCTGAGGGAGGAGCGGGGCTTCGGCGGGGCGTGGCGAGCGGTCCGCCGGCGGGGCGGGGGTGAGCTCGCGAGATCCTCCGTGAAGCGGTTCCGGGAGGCCGACGGCACGAGTCACGTCCGGGCGCTTGCGTATCAGTCGATGTTCGTGCTGCTCTCTGGCTTCATCGGGCTGGTGGGCTTGGCCAGCGCGTTCGACCTGCCGCGGGTCCGAGGCATCGTCGAGCAAATGGCCGAAACGCTTTCTCCTGGGCCGTCCGCCCGGCTGTTGCGAGAGGCGGGACGTCAGGGCGCCAAGGGCGGGACGACCGCGATGCTCCTTGGGCTGCTGGCCGCGTTGTTAGCTGGCACGTTGGCGATGGCGCAGGTCGAGCGCTCCGCCAACCGGCTCGCCGGCGGGTCCGAGGATCGACCACCTGCCAGGCGCTACGGCGTCGCGTTCGTGCTCGCTCTGTCCGCGGGGGTGCTTCTGGCGGCCGGGGGGCTCGCGCTGGCCGGCGGCCGGGCGATCTCCGAAGGCCTCGGCTGGGAGGGTACGGCACTCACGGTCTGGACCGTCACGCGGTGGCCCCTGGGGGTTGCGGTGGCGGCTGTCGGCATCTACCTCCTGTTCCGAACGGCGCCGCGAGAGCGCATCGGCTCTCCCGCGGCGCTCGCCGCGGGAGCGGCGGCGGCGGTCGTACTGTGGTTCATGTTCAGTCTCGCCCTCGGTCTGTACTTCTCGCTGAGCAGCGACGCTGCATACGGGCCGTTGCTCTCGGTCATCGCGCTCCTGCTGTGGTCCTCCCTCTCGTCGCTCGCCCTGCACATGGGGCTCGCGGTCACGGCCGAGCTGGCGATCAGGGAGTCGCGATCGTAAGGCCTCGTGCGGCCGACCCGGAAACCGAGCCTGGGCCGAGCGCGTCGAGCACTCTGTAGCAATACGCATGTCCCGACGCGCAGCGTCGTGGCCGGCGCAAGTTGCTGCCGCCAGCGCGTCGGCCCTCCGTCCGCCGCCGACATCAAGACGCCCCCATGAGCGCGTCGACGACGTCCACGAGCCTACCCGGGCCGCCAATGGTCTTGACCCGCTTTCGTGGACACGTCGACTCCACGGAACCGGGGGAACATCAGTGAACCACTTGGCGATCGTCGTTTCTTGCTCCACCTCCCTTTGGTCAACCGGAGGCCGTTCAGTGGCTTTGAGGCGCCCGCACTGCTAGCGACGGTCCAGATCCGACCCGACTGCGAAGACCCAGCGATCACCCTTGGCCACCCCTCCTCCGAATCCCCCCACCTTCTAGCACCGGGCGCTACCCGCTGACCGGATCCGAACCTCCCCGGCCCACTCTCACTCCCCGACCACACCCCACGGCGTACACGACCACCTGACCTGATCCGACCCGACCTGACTCCCTCCCCCCTCTCGCCGGAGCCCGACCCCGACCCGAGCCCCAGCCAGAGCCGGTGCCCCCCGACACGCCACGGACTCGACCCCGTGCCGGAGTTGCTGGGTCCCCACCGCCGAGCCCAAGCCCCACGCCGAGAGCCAGGACCCCCAGGACACTGTCGGCACCGTCGGCACGCCCACCGGCGAGGAGGAGGGCGGACACAAGGAGAGGGCGGGCGACACGACACGGACGAGGGGGCGCGCACGGGGGACCCACTCCGGTCCCCGTTTGACTTAAGCGCATTGGCACAAACAATCGACATCTGGGCTGGTTCGCTGGCCTCATGGGACGCAAGTCGGGCCGTCTATTCCGGCGCCCGATTCGCCCCGAGGCCAGCGGTCCGCTTGGTCAGGTCCCCTCCGGGCCGGGCCTGGAGCCTCCATTATGGGTGGCAGTTCGGATTTCGGCCCACCCGAGCCATCGCGGTCAGGTATCGAGGCTCACGTGGCCGATTAGACCATGGAGCTGGGCGACCAGATTCTGCCAGGAGTTTGAATAGCGTCCCCTTGGGTCCACCTGTGTGTGTGTCGGGACATCGCTGAAGGTGTCCCGGCCATAGTTCCACGTTAGGGGTGCCGCAGGGGCTGATGGCTCCGGTTGGGATGGAGGATCGGCTCCACGCCGCTCTCCTGCTCGGTCTCGATCGGCACCGAAAGACCGGCCTCGAGGTGTCGTCGGCTGTTCGACACCGTGATGTGCGTCTCGTCGTGATCTCGTCGATCGCTTCGCTGATTGGTCAACCTAGCTGTTGTGTTGACGGCTTCCCCGCCCCCGGGGGATGCTCTGGTTCCGGTGTCCCGCGTGCTTCCTCAACCCCCCGGTGCGGGAGGTCTCCGGGTTGCGCACGCTCGAATTACCGCCCCGGAAGAATGGCGTCCAACGCAAGGGAGGGGGTTCCGTGAAACATCGGAAGGCATCCGTATCGGCTCTGGTCTCCGTGGTCCTGCTCGGCTCGGCTACGCTAGCCTCCGTCGCGGTGGCGGCGTCCAAGTCGACCACCCAGGACATCCAACGCGTTCATCGCAGCGGCACGACGAGGATCGGCAAGCCGCACACGTTGCTGGAAGAGGAGTTGGCGGCGGCGTCCGGGAAGCGAGTCATCCGCTTCGCCGTGCGGAGCTACCTCAAGCATCAGAAGTCCGTGGACCGCAGCCTGTCGCCGGCCTCGAACGTCGGCGCGGAGGCTCCCGTCGCAACCGGTGCTCCGGTTGTCGCGGCAGCCTCGGTGAACACGAGCTTCGACGGGCTTACGCATCGGGACCAGCGGCTGGCCAACGGCGGGAACCAGTTCTCGCTGGAGCCGCCGGACCAGGGGCTCTGCGTGGGGAACGGCTTCGTCATGGAGACCGTCAACACCGTGATGAACGTCTACAACACCAGTGGCTCGTCGCTGCTCGGGGTGACCGACCTCAACACCTTCTACGGGTTCCCAGCTCAGTTCAACCGAACCACGTTCGAGCAGGGGCCGTTCCTCGCCGACCCGAACTGCCTGTACGACGCAGAGGTGAACCGCTGGTTCCACACGATACTCGCTCTCGAGGTGGATCCCATCTCCGGCGAGTTCCTCGGGCCCAACGACATCGCCCTCGCCGTGAGCGAGACGGGGGATCCCACCGGTGAGTGGGCCATCTACAAGATCCCGGCACAGAACGACGGCACGGAGGGCACGCCGAATCACCACTGCAGCCAGGGGCCGTGCATCGGTGACTTCCCGCAGCTCGGCGCGGATGCGAACGGGATCTACATCACCACGAACGAGTACTCGCTGTTCGGCCCGGAGTTCACGAGCGCCCAGGTCTACGCCATCTCGAAGAGCGCGCTGGCCGGAACGCCGGACACGATCGATGTCGTGCACATGGACACTCTCGGTGACGACGCCGGACTTCCGGGGTTCACCCTGTGGCCCGCGAAGTCTCCGGGGACGACGGAGTTCGAAGTGTCCGCGAACGGGACGGAGTACTTCCTCAGCTCCAACGCAGCCGAGGAGGTCGGGGACGAGACGGGATCGAGCAACACCGTGGTCCTGTGGGCGCTGACCAACACCGAGTCCCTGGACGCCGGCCCGCCGGTACTCACGATGTTCGACACGCGGTTGACGGTGCAGCAGCCGTATGGAACGCCACCGCTGTCCGACCAGAAGCCAGGGGACTTCCCACTCGGCCAATGCATCAACGACACCACGTTGAAGTCGGCGTTCTGGAACGGTCGTGGCTGCTGGAGACTGTTCTTCCTACCCCAGGACCAACCCGCTCACGACGAGGTGGAGTCGAGCCTGGACAGCAGCGATACCCGCGTGTTGACGACCTTCTTCTCGGGAGGGCTCCTCTACGGAGCGCTCGGGACGGCGGTGGAAGTCGGCGATGAGATCAAGGCGGGGATCGCCTGGTACGTCATCGAGCCGACCGCTGCGTTTCCCTCCGGAGTCAGCGGGACGATAGAGGCGCAGGGGTTCCTCGCGGTCGTGAACAACAACGTCACCTATCCAACCATCGCGGTCACAGCGCCGACAACGACGGACGAGGGGAAGGGGATCATGGCCTTCTCCCTCATGGGTGAGGACCACTACCCGAGCGCCGCCTTCGCCACGATCGACGTCTCGACCGAGGACGTCGTCGGGGACGTCCAGGTGATCCGTGAGGGCTTGGGACCGCATGACGGATTCACCGGGTACAAGGCGTTCGTCGGGGACCCGCCCAGGACCCGCTGGGGCGACTACGGGGCAGCGGTGGTCGACGGCACCAACATCTGGGTGGGGTCGGAGTACATCGGGCAGACCTGCACCCTGGCCCAGTTCTTGACCAACACGCCCGCCTCGCCATTGGGCAGCTGCAACATGACCAGGACGTCGCTCGGGAACTGGTTCACGCGCGTCAGCCAGATCACCCCGTAGCGGCTGGAAGATCACACGACTCGAAGTCGAGGGGGCCGGTCCCAAGGACCGGCCCCCCGACACACAGGACTGCATTCTCAATCCCGTCCACTCGCGATGAGCCACACGGCCTCAGGCTCAACCTCGAGCGGATCGGCCGGAGGACCCGCGTGCAGGGAAACGGGGGGCTCCGACGGGCAGTGCGGGTCTACGGGTACGCGCGGCGGGAATGCTGCCTAGCGGGAGGCGTCGGTTCGTGGTTGCCGGGGCTTGAACTCGTCGCACGTGTCGTCCGGATGGATCACGCCGCGGACGTACCGACACCCGCCAATCGCAAGACGGGGGAACATGAACTTGCATTCACGGCAGCTGAACATTGGGTTGTCGGCCCGCCGGTAGTTGGCGGCCGACTTCGAGAGTCCTTGGATCGCCGGCATGCTCCGGCCCCCTTCCCATCCCCGCGGGACTCGCCGATCCTACGGTCTCGGCGGGCAGAGAGCCAGCCAACGGAAGACCAGTACCTGCCGGCGACCGGATTAGCAGTAGATTCAATGAGGTTGGGTGTCCAGTCGGAGAAGGGCAACCAGGAGGACGTTGGAAGGGACTTCACCACCGATTCGCTCAGGCCGGAAGGATCGTGATGCTGCAGGTCGCCATGGTGACGGGGGCGTTCGGCTATACGGGCAAGTACATCACTGCGCGACTCCTGGAATCCGGCGCGAACGTGAGGACCCTGACCGGTCATCCACATCGCTCGAACCCGTTCGGAGATCGAGTGGCCGTTGCAGCGTTCGAGTTCGAGGACCCACGGAAGCTCGCCGGGCACATGCGGGGGGCAACCACCCTCTACAACACGTACTGGATCCGGTTCCCGCGTGGAGACTTCACGTTCGAGCGGGCCGTTGCCAACAGCGAGATCCTCATCCAGGCCGCCCGCGATGCGGGGGTGCAGCGGATCGTGCACGTGAGCATCACGAATCCCACAACGGACTCGCCATTGCCCTACTTTCGAGGCAAGGCACGGGTCGAGGAGATGATCCGTGATTCGGGTCTCGATTTCTCAATCGTGCGACCGACGGTGGTCTTCGGCAGGGAAGACATCCTCATCAACAACATCGCCTACATCCTTCGCCGGGTACCGGTTTTCGGGATCCCCGGCTCGGGCTCGTATCGCGTGAGGCCCGTCTCCGTGGAGGACGTGGCCGACATCTGCGTCCGATTCGGAAGTAGCGAAACGAACGAGGTCATCGACGCAGTGGGTCCCGAGACGTTCACGTTCGAAGAGCTCGTTCGGCTGATCGCGCGAACCTTTGGAAGCCGCAATCTGTTCGTGCATGTTCCGCCGGCAGTGGCCCTGGCGGCGGCCGACATCATCGGCCGGGTCGTTGGCGATGTCGTGGTGACCGGAGACGAGCTGAAGGGCCTCATGGCCGAGCTGGTTACGACGGACGGCCCTTCCACAGGCACGAGGCGCCTGAGCGAGTGGTTGGCCCAGAACGCGGCCACTGTCGGAACGAAGTACGCCTCCGAGGTCGGCCGACACTACAGCTCCTCGCCCTCGTCGACAGCGCACGTGGGGTGATGCGCCCACGGTGGGCGGTTCGGAACGGATCGTGCTCAGGCTATGGCAGCGTCACGAAATCATCCAAGAACTCCCGGACCGGGAGCGTGTCGAGTCGCTGATTCTGACTCAGGCTCCGACACACCGGATCGCCCGAGGTCGTGACCGCGACGGCCAAGTTGGACAGGGTCCCGGGGATCTCCTCGAAGAACTTGGGGGATCCGGAGTCCCCGGCACAGGATCCACCCAGCCCCGTGGCCGCGGTGTTCTCCTGCAGGAAGAGATGGAACCTGGTCAGAGTGTTGAAGGGTGACGTCGACATCCGCCGCAGTCCATCGAACCCGATGATCGCCTGTGGGCTCAGCAGGCTCCGGTCAACGGAGTTCAGGCCGTACCCGACGTTCACGAAGATGTGACCGCGGAGTCCGCCGCCAGCTGCTTGCTGAGATAGGAAGCCAAGCGTGGGCAGGTCGATGGGGGTGACCCCGGCAACGCCTTGCGCAAGTGCGAGAACACCGACGTCGTTGTAGCAGGTGGAGAGGTTGCAGTGGAAGTCCGGATGCTTGGAGAAGCTCGTGACTGCTAGGACGTTGGCAGGGTCGACTGCTCCCGTCGCCTCGTCGAGCCGCAGATCCTGGTCGAATGACACCAGCACTTGATGGATCTGTTCGGGGAAGTCTTCGAGGAACGCCACGCAATGACCGGCCGTGAGGAAGTGGGCAGATGCCAAGAGGGATCCCGAGCACACCGCGATCCTCATCACGGGTGAAGGACCGTCGCCGTCAGGATCGAAGTCCACCACCAAGGCTCCGACATTCGTGTGCTGCACATCTGGAACCCCGTTGGTGATGGCGCCCGATGGTGCCGCCACAACGAGGATGATGAGGGTTCCAAGCAGTGGGGCGAGGAGACGCCGCATCGATTCCACTCCCTCCGACTAGGATAGGTCGGCCCAGTTTCCCCCGGGCGACCCGCTGGTGCAACCGGGACGGGCGGAGCGAGATCTCCCTCGGAAGCGCATCGAAGACGGTCATCCCGGGTCCACGACCGCGCCGCCATCGTTCGCCCGCACGGTCACGACAACATCGTTTCGGAGCGAGCGATACGTGACCTCGTCCACCACGACGACAGGGAACCGGATCCCGAACAGCTCGCGAACGACGATGGCGCCCAGCGCGATGATCGGATCTGGCTCCCGCATGACGATGGCGACCGGTCCGGTGCCGGCATGGATCGACTCGACCAGCACGCTCGAGCTGGAGCTCGAACCCCGGCCCGAAGGCATCGCCAGCACGCGGCCCATCACTATGGCCCCCACCTGCGGATGGTGCACGTCGATCACGCGTCCGGTCTCCGGGTCCACGCCGCCCCAGAAGCTCAGCGGCTCGTCGAGGACCAGCACCGGGCCTCGGGCCTCGCCGTCGACGAGTGCTCTGCCTTCACCCATCGGCCCACAGGCGTTCGTCGCGCCACACACGACCGCCTATCGCCGAACGCACGCACTCCTCGAGGCTCCCGAACACCACCTCGGCGCCGACGTTCATCGGTGCGTACCAGGCACTTTTCGCCGAGTTCGTCATCACCGGACCGTCCGCCACCCGCATGATCGGGGTGATGTAGGGACACGTGTCCGTGACGATCCGGGCGCCGGCGGCTCGGATGATGG
>JBKPDU010000073.1:0-10078 GCA_046728055.1 Actinomycetota bacterium
GAGGCGCTGAGACACGGTGGCGATGGGGACTCCGGCGGCAAGCATTTCGGTGGCCATGAAATGGCGCAGGTCATGGAGCCGGAAGTGCGGCAACCGCGCGGCACGCCGGGCGGCAATGAACTGCTTGGTCACCCAGTTGGGCAGCCACGGCTTCGCACCGTCCGGTCGAGAGCTGAACACGAACGCGCTGGCGGTCAGCTCGGCACGGACGTCCCGGGCCCGAGCCTCTGCCCGGGCGCGGTGCGCCATCAGCACATCGAGGGTCTCATCGTCGAGCTCCACTCGGGACGAGCGGTGAGTCTTGCTTGAGCGGAGCACGGGGCCATCGGGTCCTTCGACCAGGGCACAAGTGAACGCGATCGCGGCTCGCTCCTGGTCGACGTCGCCCCACCGAAGAGCCAGCAGTTGGCTCCGACGGGC
This sequence comes from Actinomycetota bacterium, assembly GCA_046728055.1. Classification (GTDB taxonomy): domain Bacteria; phylum Actinomycetota; class UBA4738; order UBA4738; family HRBIN12; genus AC-69. Next base: position 421 of record JBKPDU010000073.1, read on the forward strand.
GCCCGTTGAGACCGCCAGCCGGAGGTAGCAGAAGAGCGCCGGATCCTCTCTCCGAGCCCACTCGAGCAGAGCGGCCACTTGGCCCGGGGTCGGCGGGCGGACCTCGGGGGGCGCCACCCGCGGCGGAGACGCGTTAGACGCGGGGTTCAGCCAGATCCAGTCCCACCGCACCGCCTGGGCGAGCGCCCGGTGCAGCACGGCATGGACGCGAGCCACGGTTCCCGGCGCGAGCGGGTGGTTGTCCCGGCCGCCCGCCCTCAGGAGGTGCGCGTAGAAGTCGTCGATGTCCGCGGTGGTCAGCTTCGCAAGGTCGAGGTGCCCGAGGTGCGGTTCGAGATGGCAGTCGATGATGGACCGCGTGTGGCTCACCGTAGATGCCGCCCATCCGGGAGAGGCGGCGTCGAACCACTGGTCGAGCAGATCGGTGAGCGTGCCGGCCCGGACCCGGGCACGGCCAGCCTCGGCTACCAAGTCCTCGAGCTGACGGCGGGCGAAGCGCTGCGTGCCGTGGATGGTCTTGCTAAGCCATTGCGGGCGTCCCGTCCCCGGATCGGTGCCCAGGTAGACCCGGAGCTGCCAGGAGTCACGACCCCGCAGACGCATCGAGCCTGTGCCCATGACCGGCGACTCTATGCCGGACGTTATGGACAAGCGATGGCCAACTCATGGACAGACTCGCACCGGCAAACTCACCGGGCGCGAAATCGGCGCTGGTCAGCCGACGTTCTCTGGAGCGGACGACGGGATTCGAACCCGCGACCCCCACCTTGGCAAGGTGGTGCTCTACCAACTGAGCCACGTCCGCACGCCCCCGGGAGGGCACTCAAAGTCTAGGGACTGAGACTCCGGCCTTCAACGGCCGCCTCGGCGGCTCGTCATGAGCCCGTAGACCCGAACCCTCCCTCCCCGCGGCTGGATGGCGGGAGCTCATCTACCCAGGACGGCCGGATCGGCGGCACCGCCACGATGACGAGCTGCGCGATCCGGTCGGCCCTATTGATTTTCACCGCCTCATCCCGGTCCAGGTTCACCATGGCGCAGGTGACCTCCCCGCGATACCCCGAGTCGATCAGCCCCGGGGCGTTGGCCAGCGTCAGGCCCCGGCGGGACGCCAGGCCCGATCGCGGGATGACCAACCCCGCGTGGCCATCCGGGATGGCGACGGACAAACCGGTCGGCACCATCGCCCGCTCCCCCGGCAGGACCTCCACGTCGACTGTGGAGCACAGATCCAGGCCCGCATCGCCCGGGTGCGCCTGCGTCGGTAGCTCTGCAACAGGATCCAGCCGCTTGAATCGCAGCTCCACCGGGTCAGCTTACGAGCAGCCGCTGGTCGAGCCGCATGACGGGCACACGTAGCACGATCCCGCCGGCTGCATCTTCGAGCCGCACGTGTAGCACAGCGGCGCGTCGGCGGCCTGGGCCCGGGGCCGTTCGATGACGTCGCCGGGCTGAGCCGGCACCACGGTCTTGGGCTCTGTAGGCCTCATCGGGATCGGCGAGCCCGCACCCTTCCCCTCCGCCTCGGCCTTCGCCGTCTCCTTGCGCTCGGCGACCGATCGGATCCCCAGCGCCTCGCGCTTCTCGGGCGGCAAGTGGTCCAGGGCCAGGCGCCGGAACACGTAGTCCACCAGCGAGGATGCGAACCGGATGTCCTCATCGTTGGTCATCCCCGACGGCTCGAACTTCATGTTGATGAACTTGTCGACGTAGGCCTCGAGGGGCACGCCGTACTGGAGGCCGATCGAAATGGCGATGGAGAACGCGTCCATGATCCCGGCCAACGTGGAGCCCTGCTTCGAGGACTTCAGGAAGATTTCCCCGATCCCGTTGTCGGGGTAGGAGCTCGCGGTGATGTATCCCTCGGCGTCCCCCACCTCGAACTTCGTGGTGATCGAGGGACGCGTTCGCGGCAGGCGCCGACGAACCGGCTGCGCCAGCGTTGCCGGCTCGGTCGCCTTGACCTTCTTGTCGGCCGAGAGCGGCTGGGCCACCTTGCAGTTGTCCCGGTAGATGGCCACGGCCTTCAGCCCGAGCCGCCAGGACTCCAGGAACAGTTGCTCGACCTCCTCCACCGAGACGTGCTCCGGCATGTTCACGGTCTTGGAGATGGCCCCGGAGATGAACGGCTGCACGGCGGCCATCATCCGCACGTGGCCCATGTACTGGATGGCCCGGTCGCCCATCGACGTGTCGAACACGGCGAGATGCTCCGACCGAAGGTGCGGCGCGTCGGCCACCGAGTTGTGCTCGGCGATGTACGCCACGATGTCCTCGACCTGATCCGGCTCGTATCCCAGACGCTGGAGCGCCCGCGGCACCGTCTGGTTGACGATCCGCATGGACCCTCCACCGACCAGCTTCTTGTTCTTGACCAGCGCGAGATCGGGCTCGATGCCGGTGGTGTCGCAGTCCATCATCAGGCCGATGGTCCCGGTCGGCGCCAGCACGGTGGCCTGGGCGTTCCGGTAGCCGTGCTGCTCCCCCAGGGCGATCGCCTCGTCCCAGGCCTGCCGGGCCGCGGACAGGACGGCCTCGGGAACCGCGTCACCGTCGATCTCGTCGGCCGCCGCGCGGTGCTTGCGCATCACCCGGAGCATGGCGTCACGGTTCGGGGGGAAGCCAGCGAACGGTCCGGTCGTCTCGGCGATCCGTGCGCTGGTCCGGTAAGCCCACCCGGTCATGAGCGCGGTGATCGCCCCAGCCCACGCCTGCCCGGCGTCCGAGTCGTACGAGAGCCCCCGGGCCATCAGGAGGGCGCCGAGGTTCGCGTAGCCCAGGCCCAGCTGGCGGAACGCCTTGGCGTTGCGTCCGATCGCCTCGGTCGGGTAGTCGGAGTTGCCCACGATGATCTCCTGGGCGGTGAACACGATCTCCACGGCGTGGCGGAACGCCGCAACGTCGAACGTGCCCTCGTCGTCCACGAACTTCAGGAGGTTGAGCGAGGCGAGGTTGCACGCCGAGTTGTCGAGGTGCATGTACTCTGAGCAGGGATTACTTGCATTGATCCGGCCGGACGCCGGGGACGTGTGCCATTCGTTGATCGTGGTGTCGAACTGCATCCCGGGGTCGGCGCACTCCCAGGCGGCCTGGGCGACCTCGCGCATGAGGTCCCTGGCCCGCACCGTCTCGAGCGTCTCGTCGGTCAGGACGGCCTTCAGCTTCCAGTCCCGGTCCTCCAGGTAGGCCTGCATGAACTCATCGGTCGCCCGTACCGAGTTGTTCGCGTTCTGGTACTGGATCGAGTAGCTGTCCCTGCCGTCCACGTCCATGTCGAAGCCGGCGTCCCGAAGGGCTCGGGCCTTGTGCTCCTCCACGGCCTTGCACCAGATGAAGTCGTGGATGTCGGGGTGATCGGCGTCCAGGACGACCATCTTGGCCGCCCGACGGGTCTTGCCCCCCGACTTGATGGTCCCCGCGCTCGCGTCGGCACCCCGCATGAAGGAGACAGGGCCGGAGGCCGTTCCGCCCCCGGCGAGCGGCTCCTTGGACGAGCGGATCCTGGACAGGTTGATCCCCGAGCCGGACCCGCCCTTGAAGATGGTCCCCTCCTCCACGTACCAGTTGAGGATGGAGGACATCGTGTCGTCGACCGCAAGGATGTAGCAAGCCGCCGCTTGCTGTGGAGTGTTTGCGACTCCGATGTTGAACCATACGGGCGAGTTGAACGCGGCCTTCTGGTTGACCAGCAGGTGGGTGAGCTCGTCCCCGAAGACCTCGGCGTCCTTCTCCGTGGCGAAGTAGCCGTCCTTCACGCCCCACCCCCGGATCGTGTCCACAACCCGGCCGACGAGCTGGCGGACGCTGGACTCGCGCTCGGGTGTCCCCAGCGTGCCGCGGAAGTACTTCTGGGCCACGATGTTGGTGGCGTTCTGCGACCAGGCCTTGGGGAACTCCACGTCACGCTGCTCGAACGCGTTGCCCCCCTCCTTGTAGTTCGGGATCACCGCGTCACGGGTCTCCCACTCGACCTCGTCGAACGGGCGAACGCCGTCCTTGCTGAAGTGCCGCTTGAACGTCAGGCCGGTTCGTACGACCTCGACGTCCCCTTCCTTCGTCGCCACCGGAGCGCCCCCTTCCCTGTCTCGGGGAAGTCTCATCACACCGGAATTACAGACCCGTCATTCTGCACCCGGTCGGGTCTCCGGTCAAGGGTTCTGTACCGAACATCTAGTGATCCAGTCCGGCCAACACCACAACATGTTGTAGTTTACCGGCTCTGGGGCTTCGCCGGCACCCGCTTCTGGAGGGCCCCCAACTCTCGCTCGAAGTCCGTGATCCCCTGGAAGTCCTTGTACACGGAGGCGAACCGCATGTACGCCACCTGATCCAGCTTCTGGAGCTGAGACAGCACCTCCACGCCGACCTGGTGGGAGCTGACCTGGGGCCCCTTCCGGCGCAGCCGCTCCTCGACGCGGTCGGCCAAAGCGGCCACCTGCTCCCCCTTGACCGGGCGGTTGACGATGGCCTTTCGGACACCGGCCAGGACCTTGTCTCGCAGATACGGCTCCCGGGAGCCGTCCCGCTTCACCACCGTCAGGCCGACCTCCTCGATACGCTCGAACGTGGTGAATCGCCGCCCGCAGGCCAAGCACTGACGGCGCCGGCGGATCGTCACGCCGCGTTCGGCCGGCCTGGAATCGACGACCTTGTCCTCGCCGTGGCCGCACCATGGGCACCGCATCTCACCTACCACAATATCTGGTGGGTCCTCGGATGCCAGGATCCAGATATGGCCTTCAGGGACGCGGGTATGGCCTAGCCGGCCGCCGGGATCGACAGGACCTCCCCCGGCACCAGGGCCCCCGGGTCCACTTCGTTCGCCGCCTGGATCGCGTCCACCAGCGGTCGAGGATCACCGTCCTGGATCCCCCGGGCGATGGACCACAGCGTGTCACCGGGCCGCACGACGTACCGATCCCGAGCGACGTGAGCAGGGCCGGCCGCCGCTCCCCCGGAGGGGACCGCCCACGCCAGGCCGCTACCCAGGAGGAGCAGCAACGCCAGTAGCCGCCTCCGAACGTGCGTTCGACTCATAGAACCCATCCTATCGAACGCGTGTTCGCGGTCAAGAGGAAGACCGAACATATGTTTGAACCTCGTCCCGTCTCGTGCTAGCCTCCGGGAGCGTACGGGGAGGGTCTGACATGGCCGAGATCGACCACATCACGCCGCGACAGCGGAGGATCCTGGAGTTCATCGCCGACACGGTCCTCGAGCGAGGCTATCCGCCGACCGTTCGCGAGATCGGCGAGGCGGTGGGCCTCACCTCCTCATCCAGCGTCCACAGCCAGTTGGCGAACCTCGAGCGCAAAGGCCTGCTCCACAAGGACCCCACCAAGCCTCGGGCCATCGGCCTGGCGGATGAGAGCACCAGGCCCGAAGGCGTGGTCGTCCCGGTCCTCGGCCGCATCGCCGCCGGAACGCCGGTCCTGGCCAGCGAGAACATCGAGGAGTACCTCACCGTGCCGCTCGGGTTCGTCAAGCCCGGCGAGCACTTCGCGCTCCGCGTGTCCGGCCAATCGATGACCGGCGCGGGCATCCTCGACGGCGACTTCGTGGTCGTCCGACGGCAAGAGAGCGCGGGGGACGGCGACGTCGTCGCCGCGCTCCTGCCGGGCGTGGCGGAGGAGGAGGCGACGATCAAGCGGCTTCGGCGGCGTGGCGGGCAGGTGACCCTCCATCCGGAGAACCCTGCCTTCTCCCCCATGCCCATGACCGAGGGCCGTATCCTGGGCAAGGTCGTGGCGGTCCTGCGAAAGCTCTGAGGTCCTGGCTTCACGAACGGTCTCGTCGGAGCCGATACCTTTCGTAAGGAACGAGTGAAAGGGAACTCCGATGGCGCAGACGGCACTGGAGCGCCAGATCCGTTCGCAACCCCAGGAGCTCGATCGCCTGGCGAAGCTTCCCCTCCGCCATGACGTCGTCGAGCGCCTTGCCCAATGCCGGCGGATCTGGTTGGTGGGCACGGGCACGAGCTTCCACGCGGCCGAGCTCGGGGGGGCGATGCTGTACGAGGCCGGTCGAGGGGCCCAAGCCATCCCGTCGATGCACTTCGTCAACTGGGCGCCGCCGGTCGACCCGCGTGACGGGATGGTCCTGATCAGCCACAACGCTGGAGAGGAGACGGCCTACGCGGCGGCCGCCTACCGGCTGGCCAAGGATGCGGGCATCCGCGTGCTCGCCATCACCCGTCAGGGCGCTGAGCTTCCCGATGCGGTGGAGACGGTGCCTAAGGAGACGTCGTCGACCTACACCGTGAGCTATACATCCGTCCTCCTCCTGCTCGCTCGCATCGCGCATGCATTGGGTGCCGAGAGCATGAGCCCGGACGCGATCGCCAAGGTCCCTGGAGCGGTGTCGGACGCCATCGCCGATCCGGGGATCGACCGGATCGACGCCCCCAAGCGCCTCCTCGTGGTCCTGGGGGAGGGGCCGGCCTCGGTCACGGCGCGGGAAGGAGCGCTCAAGCTGCGCGAGGCCTCGCGGTTCCCAGCCGAGGGCTACGATGTCGAGTACCTGCTCCACGGCTCTGCCGTTCCGCTGGGAACCGACGATCGCCTCGTCGCCTTGTCGCCTCCCGACATGCAGGGGCTGGTCCGAGCGGTAGGGGATGCGGCCGAGCGCGAAGGGATCCCGGTTACCCACCTCTCGGAGCCTGCCGACCTACCGCCGCTCCTTGCTCAGATCCCGCTCACTGTTCGGCTGCAGATGCTCGCCTTGCGGTTCGCCGAGGCCCGAGGACAGGACCCGGACCGCGTGATCATCGGCGCCTGGGACGACCCCGGGTTGTGGGCCATCGGGCCACGGTAACAGGCGGACACACGGAAGAGACGGCTCAGAGCGCCGAAGCCCGGCGGCGCCGCGTCTGGACGACATAGCTTCCAACGGCCGCCAGCTCCCGGTCCCCCACCCGAGCCCGAACGAGCGTCCCGTCGGCGCCCGGCTCCGTTTCGAGGACCTCGGCGTCCCGGTACAGCTGCGCGATCACCTCGTCCCGCCCGTACGGCACGATGAGCGTGACCTCGACCGGGTGACGCGGCAGCTCGAGCGCGATGCGCTCCAGGAGCGCCTCCGTCCCCTCGCCGGTAAGGGCGGAGATGGCCACCGCAGCCTGGAACCGCCGAGCCGCACGCTCCCGGTCCATCTCGGAGACCAGGTCCACCTTGTTCAGCGCGAGGACTTCGGGGATGGCTCCCGCTCCGATCTCGGCCAGGACGGCCCGGACCGCTTCGACCTGGTGCTCGACCTCCGGTGAGGACGCATCGGCCACGTGCAGCACGAGGTCGGCCCGGGTCACCTCCTCCAGGGTCGAGCGAAACGCCTCGACCAGGTCGTGCGGCAACTTGCTCACGAACCCGACGGTGTCCGAGATCGTGGCGTGCCGCCCACCGGGCAATGCGATCCGCCGAATGGTGGGGTCGAGCGTGGCGAACAACTGGTCCGCCACCAGCACGTCTGCCTCCGTGAGCGCGTTCATGAGCGTGGACTTGCCGGCGTTCGTGTAGCCCGCGATGGCGATCTGTTGGATGCCCGAGCCCTCGCGGCGGGCACGCTTCACGTCGCGCGTCCGCGCCAGGTCCTTGATGTCGCGGCGAAGCTTGGAGATCCGCCGCTTGATGTGCTGCCGGTCCACCTCGAGCTTCGTCTCGCCCGGCCCACGTGTGCCGATGCCGCCGCCCAGCCGGGACATGGCCTCGCCCCATCCGCGGAGCCTGGGCAGCAGGTAATTGAGTTGGGCCAGCTCCACCTGGGCCTTGCCCTCCCGGGACCTCGCGTGCAAGGCGAAGATGTCGAGGATCAGCGCGGTCCGGTCGATGACCTTGGTTCCCAGCCGCTCCTCCAGGTTGCGGAGCTGGCCCGGTGTGAGCTCGTCGTCCAGGATCACCGCCTCGGCACCGGTCGAGTGGACCGCCCGGTGGATCTCCTCGAGCTTCCCTTTGCCCACGAACGTCGCCGGATCGGGGTCGGAGCGCGTCTGAACGATCCGCGAGACCGGCTCGGCCCCCGCCGAATCGGCCAGGGCGGCCAACTCGTCGAGATCCGATTCCTCGATCCCCCGCCCCACCCCGATCAGCACGGCCCGTTCCCGGACCCGAGGCGTCCACGTCGCCGAAAGGGGCGACTCGAGGACAGCGGTGCGACGTCGTTTCCCGTTCCGCTCGGCCATCACCCGAGCACCCCGGCGATGCGGTCCATCGCTTCTGCCAGCCGGTCGTCGGGCGCGGTCAACGAGAACCGGACATAGCTTTCACCGCGGTCCCCGTACCCGTTGCCAGGCGCCACGAACACGCCGGCGCGGTCCAGGAGCAGGTCGGCGAACCCGACCGAAGACATCTTGTCGGGAGCCGGCGCCCACACGTACACCGAGCCGAGCGGGGGCTTGAGGGACCACCCGATCGAGTTCAGCGTGCCCACGACCACGTCGCGCCTACGCTGGTACACGGCGCGGAGCTCGTCCAAGTGATCCTGCGGGCCGGTGAGGGCGGCGACCGCGGCCCGCTGGATCGCCGTGAACTGGCCCGAGTCGAGATTCGTCTTCACCACCGAGAGCGCCCGGATGGCCTCGGCGCTCCCCGCGCACCAACCGATCCTCCACCCGGTCATGTTGTAGAACTTCGACGTCGACCCGAACTCGAGCGCGACCTCCTTCGCCCCCGGAACCTGCAGGATCGACGGCGCGACGTAGCCGTCGAACGTGATCTCCGAGTAGGCCGCGTCGTGCGCGAGCAGCAGGTCGTACCGGCGAGCGAACGCCACCGCTCCTTCGAAGGTGGCGAGATCGGCGACGGCCGCGGTGGGATTGCTCGGGTAGTTCAGCCACAGCAGCCTGGTCCGATCGGACACGGGCGCGTTCGCGAAGTCGGGCTGATACCCCTCCTCGGCAAGGAGCGGGAGTGGAACGGGCGTGCCGCCCGCCAGGCGCGTCGACACCCCGTACACGGGGTACCCGGGATCGGGGACCAGCGTCTCGTCGCCGGGATCCACGAACGCCACCGACAGGTGGCCGAGTCCCTCCTTGGAGCCGATGAGGGCCAGGACCTCAGACGCGGGATCGAGGTCCACGCCGAACCGGCTGCGGTACCAGGCCGCGACCGCCTGGCGGAACTCGATGCTCCCCCAATAGGAGGGATACTGATGGGTGGCCGGATCGCCCACCGCCTCCTGCATGGCCTCCACGATGTGCGGCGGTGTCGGCAGATCGGGATCGCCGACGCCGAGGGAGATCACATCCACCCCTTCCGCCCGTTTCGCAGCGAGCTTGCCGTCCAAGACCGCGAACAGGTACGGGGGCAGCGTCTCGATCCGACGGGCGATTTTCACATCAGCCCTCGCGACCGCAGCCAGGCATCGTCGAGCGTCGCCTCGAACACGCGCTCGGCCGGTCCGGTCAGCAGGACGTCGTCATCGGTGCGCTCCACGATCACGTTGCCTCCGGGGAACCGTACCTCCGAACGCGCGGCGACCAGGCCCGCCTCGTTCGCGGCCACGAGCGCGGCGCATGCCCCGGTCCCGCAGGCCATGGTCTCCCCGACGCCTCGCTCCCACACCCGAACGTTCAGCCCGTAACCGGCCACCGCGACGAACTCCACGTTCGCCTTCTCGGGGAACATGGCGTCGTTCTCGGCGGCCCGGCCGATCCGGGGAACATCCGTGT
>JBKPDU010000074.1:0-10604 GCA_046728055.1 Actinomycetota bacterium
GAACGAGAACCGACCCACGCCGACCCGCTCGCTGGGGCCGGTCGACCTCATCCCGAGCAGCAGCCAGGCCAGGCCGCCGACCCACACCCCCACGGCCAGGAGGTGCAGCCACTGCACGCCGACGTTGAACCACACCGGAGACTGGGATCCGGCGTGGCCGGCCTGTGCATGGAGCAGCATGGCCCCCGCGGCGGCAATGCCGAGGAAGATCAACCCCGGCCGTCGAGGCCGGGCCGCAGCGACGAACACCGCGATCGCCACCACGGCCAGTCCGATGCCCTGTCGGACGAGCTGCTGCCCGGCCGACGATCGCAGGAGCGTCCCGTAGGAGACGCCGACCGTCGAGCGTTCGGCCACGGTCATCAGCGCGAGGCCGAGCGCGCCCGTCAGCCAGGAGGCGACGAGGACCCAGCCCGAGGCGGGGAGCCTGCCGCCGAACACCCACAACCCCGCGACCGCCCCGCCCAGGAGGAGGGCCAGGCCCGTGTACAGTCCCCAGCGGCCCGCCGCCGCGAGCGGTGAAGGCGACGGCGTGGACGGCAGGACCCCGCCGTGGGACGGACCCGGGCCCGTAGGAAGCACCCCGACGCCGAACGCGAACGAGCCGCCGGTCACGTGCCCGTCGGTCTCCGAAACGGTTCGCCACGTGACCGTGTACACGCCGTCAGAAAGAGGTGGAAGGCCGACCTGAAGCTCGAGCGGAGCCCCCGGGACCGGTTCCGCCGTGCCTCGCTCCACGTTCGTGCCGTGCTCGTCGAGCACGTGGATGATCGAGAGCCCCGGGTCCGGCGGTTCGGTGAACGTGATCACCACCCTCGGGGGAGCGGTCGTGACGAGCGCTCCGCTCGCTGGCTCCGACCGGCGCAGGAGAGCGTGCGCCGAAGCCTGCTGGGCGGCCACGCCGACCAGCAGGCTCGCGCCGAGCACCGAGAGGACGAAGCGCCGCATCGCCGTCAGTCCAGGGCTCGAACCTCGCTCTCACGCCCGACCGGCGCCGAACGACGGGCGGAGGCCCGCCACCCGATCACGGCCACGATGGCCAGGATGAGGCCGAGCCCGCCGATCACGATGCCGACGACGGCAAGGGTCCGAACCGAGCTCGCCTCGTCGCGCGCCTCGCTCGCGGCGGCCGAGATGCCTTCGTTCAGCCTGGGGATCTCACGATCCAACCGGGTGGCGAGCTCCGTCCCCGTCGGGACCTTCGTCGGAAACTCCACCTCCGCCGGATCGCCAACGTCGTCGAACGTCGTGGGGCCCGACGTGTAGCGCTCGTCGAACTTCTGGTTCCCGATGGACCCGAAGAAGTGGAACGTGTACGTCCCGGGCGCTGTGGGGATCATCCAGCCTCGGTAGTCCCCGGGCGTTCCGAAGCCCTCCTCGACGTCGAACGCGGGCTCGAGCGGGAGCTCCATCCGTTGCTCCCCGAAGATCACCTCGACCTCGAGCGAGTCACCGAGGTTCGTGACCGGGTGGCCCGACTTGGTGGCCAGGATGAGCTGAACGCTGTTCTTCTGGCCGGCGTAGGCCGGCTCGTCGCCCCACCCCACCACCGTGACGTACCCGCCCACCGGTCGTCCCTCATGGGCGAACGCCGTTGCCGAGAGTCCAAGTACGAATACGGCGGCCAACCCACCAATTAACGCGGCGCGGGCCGCGATCCTCCGTTCCATCGAACAACCTCCTCTCGCTGGGATGATCGGATCCGTTCGCCACGCAGAGGCTCGGCCCATCGGGCCGGATGCAGCGAGCGCCCCCCGGATCAGGAACCGGGAGGACCGCGAAGGCCGACCCCGCTCCGGACGGGGTCGAGCGGGGAGATCGTCCTGATCTGGATGCCGACGGCCTGGACCGCCGCCGCGCGAGGGAGGCGTGGTAGGCCGAGGGTCTCCGTGACGCGCTCGGCTGCCCGAGCGAACCAGACGAGGAGGAGCGCGCCGGCTGCGGACACGATGACTTGGAGGGCCAGGCCCATGAGGAAGACACGGTGATGGAACAGGTGGGCGACGGGCGCCCCGACGACGAGCCGCTCGATGACCTCGATGGCCACGAAGGCCCCCACCTGGAGGAAGGTCAGGCGTGCCGCGATCGACGAGAAGGTCTCTTGTTCGTGGTCCCAACCTCGGCCGGGTCTGCCGATGTGCCGCAGGAATACGGAGCCGAACGCCGCCAGCCCCAGCACCACCGCGAGCTTGATCGCCAGCACCCAGTAGGAGTGGCCCGATGCGGCGAGGACCTCAACGCGCACGTGTGCCGCGGGGATCGCGAGCACGTACGCGAGCCAATGAGCTAGCACGACGCCCCCGACCGCCGCTCCGGCCATGGGGAACCCGCCCACCGTTCGACGCTGCTGCATCGCCTTGTCGAGGATATCCGCTCCCGCCGACATCGGGGGGGAGGGCGGAAGGTCTCAGCAGATCGGTGACAGCAGTGGGTACGGGTTCACCGCGCTGCCGATCACCCGGTACCCGTACGGGCTGCTCGGCCACTCCGACGGAATCACGTCGGGGTGCCACTCGAAGTGATCGTGCGGCACACCCCCCTGCGCATTGCCGGTGTCCCCGACGTAGCCGATGACGTCCCCGGCCGCGACGGGTCCGTTCGAGTTGACCGAGTAGGACGACAGGTGGGCGTTGTACACGTAGCCTAGGGCGCCGTACACGTACACGGCGTTCCCTCCCAGAGCGTCGTAGGAGGATCGGGCGAGGCCCGCGAACGGCGCGCGGATGGCCGTTCCCGTGGGCGCCATGATGTCGTTGCCGGCATGGGGGTGATACCCGCCCGAGTACCGCGGCGCGCCGAACCCGTCGTAGAGAGCTCGGGGCTGGTCGACCGGGCACACCTTGAACACGCCGTTGCTGACGCCGGACAGCGAGGCCAGGAAGTCACGGTATGCCCTGCCGAGCCGGTCCACGAGCCTCTCGGCCTCGTCCTTCTTCGCCTCGATGTCGTCGTAGATCTGCTTCTGCTGGGAGAACTGCGCCTGGAGCTTCGCCCTTTCACCCTGGAGCGCTCCAAGGATGTCGGCCTGGCGCTGCTTGAGCCGTTGCTGGTTCCGGGCCCGCGCCGACAACTCGTTCTTCAGGTTCTGAACTTGGCCGGCGAGGTCGGCGTCGGACTGGGCCATCGCGTCCACGAACTCGAGCCGGTCCGACAGGTCGGCTAGCGACGTGGCGCCGAGGAGGAACTCGACCGGGGTTCCAGGCCCCTGCATGAACGCCTCGCGGAGACGCTCGTTCAATCGAGCCAGCAACGCATGGAAGCGGCGGCTCGCCGCGTTCAGCTCCACCTGGGTCTGCTGGAGCTGCGCGGTCACCTGGTCATAGATGGCCTTGTGCTCGTCGATCTGTACGGCGATGGCCGCCGCCTCGGCCGAGAGCCGGTCCAGCACCACTTGCTGGGCTTCGATCTGGCGCCTCAGCTCGGCCAGACGAGCCTTGGCTTGATCCAAGCTCTCCTTCAGACCGGCACCGGCGGTCGGTGCAACGGCCATCAACAACAGTAGGGAGGCGGCAGCGATGCCGACGAGGCGGCGGTATGAGGCAGAGCGTCCCCGGTTCGCCCTCATGGAAGTGACCTTTCGTACCGAACGCGGCGCAGAGATGTCAAGCGCGCGGCCCCAAAGCCTGCCTCGTATCCGGGCCGGATTCAACTACCTTTTCGGCCAGGGCCGTGGGGGTCTCGGTAGGGGGAGGGCTACAGCTCCGTGCCGGGAAGGCCCAGGTCCCTGGCGATCAGCAGGCGCTGGATCTCGCTGGTCCCCTCCCCGATCTCGAGGACCTTGGCGTCGCGGTAGAACCGGGCCACCGGGAGCTCCTCGATGAAGCCGTAACCCCCGTGCACCTGGACGGCCTCGCGGGCGCACGACACCGCCATCTCGCTCGCGTACAGCTTGGCGATTGAGGCTTCGGCCTTGTAGGGACGGCCGTGGTCCTTCAACCACGCGGCGCGAAGGTATCCAAGACGCGCGGTCTCCACGGCCACCCGCATGTCGGCCATCTTGAACTGGAGCGCCTCGAACGACCCGATGGGCCGGCCGAAGGCTTCTCGTTCACGTGCGTACTTCACGCTCTCCTCCAGGCATCCCCGAGCCAGCCCCACAGCCAGCGCCGCGAGGGCGATGCGGCCGTCGTCGATGACCTCCAGGAACTGGGCGTACCCGCGTCCTCGCTCGCCGAGCAGGTTCGCCCGGGGGACACGGCACGCCTCGAACGAGAGCTCGTGCGTGTCGCTGGCCCGCCACCCGACCTTGCGATAGGAGCGCCCCACCGAGAACCCGGGCGTGTCGGTGGGCACGACGATGTTCGAGATCTCGCCGACCCCACCGGTCATCGCCGCAACGATGCACACCTTCGACATCGGCGTCCCCGAGTTGGTGATGAACACCTTCGACCCGTCGATCACCCACGCACCATCCTCGGGCCTGGCCGTGGTTCGGATGGACTGCGCGTCCGAGCCCCCACCGGCCTCGGTCAGCCCGAAGGACCCCAGCACCTGCCCGCGGGCCATGGGGACGAGCCATCGCTCCTTCTGCTCCTCGGTTCCGAATCGATAGATGGGGTTGGCTCCAAGGCCGACCGCGGCTTGGAGCGTGATGGCCACCGAGGAGTCCGCCCGAGCGATCTCCTCCAGGCACAGGCAGAACGTCAGGAAGTCGCAGTCCAGGCCGCCGTATCGCTCGGGGAACGGCAGGCCGAACAGCCCGAGCTCTCCCATCTGCCGCACGATCTCCAGGGGGAACCGCTCCTGGCGGTCCAGCTCCTCTGCGGCCGGGGCAACGATGTCCTCCGCGAACTGCCGGACGGCCTTCTGGAACTCCTGCTGTTCTTCGCTCAGGTCGAAGTCCACCGGCTCACCCGCTCACCCGCTCACCAGGTCGGGCGCCATGAGCGCCGCCTCCCAGTGCGTCTCCTCCAGGAGGCTCCTGGCCCGGTCCATCTCCTCCTGGCCCCCCACGGCATCGGGGCTGAAGACCCGCCCGATCCACCAGGTCCGGGCGGCTACGTCCTTCGCCGACGCCTGATCCCGCTCGAGTCGAAGGAGCTCCAAGGCTTTCTCGAGTGCACCGTCCCGGTCACCTTCCGCGAGCAGGATCTCCACCTCGGCCTCGAGGAGCCAGTCGACGGACCCAGGACCGCCTGAGACGACGGCGGACGTCTCCTCCAGCACCTCACGCGCGGCTTGGAGCTCGCCCGTGCGCACGAGTGAGATGGCCAGCTGGCTCGCCGTCCATGTCACGATCCCCCGCTCCTTCAGCTCCCGGCACAGGCGATATCCCTCCCGCAGGTCCTTCACCGCCTGGTCGATGCGGCCGTCCAGACGATGCAGGATCCCCCTGGATGTCAGCGCGCTGGCCAGCTCCCAGCGCGCTCCGAGCTCTCGGAAGGCATCGACCGCGGCGTCGAGATGTGCCATGGCCTCGCTCAAGCGGCCGGTGCGACGAAGGGCGTTGCCCACGCTCTCCCGGGCAACCGCCACGGAGAACCGGTCGCCCGAGGTCAGCCCGATGGCCAGGGACTCGCTCGACAGGGCGAGCGCCTCCTCCTGGTCCCCCTGGTTCTCGACCACGGTGGCGACCATGCCCAGCGCGCGGGACTCGGCCCAAGGGTCACCCTCGGGGTTGGCCCGGGCCACCGCCAGGGCCTCCTCGAACATCTCCCGCGCCTTCAGCTTGTCGTTCCTCCAGTACGGGGCCCACCCCGCGATCAGGAGGGTCCGAGCGAGCGTCCACGGGTCCCCCAGCGCTCGGGCGGCCGCCAGGGCCTCCTCGAGCAGCTTCTCGGCCCGTTCCGGATTGCCCCTGATCGACAGCTCGATGTCACCGAGGAACCGGGAAGCGTCCGCCCGGATCTGGGGCTCGGTGCCGCCGATGTCTAGGGCCCGGGTGAGCGGGGCGACCGCCGCCTCGAACTCGCCGAGCCAGTACCGGGCCTCCCCCAGGCCTGCCAGGATCCTGGCCTCGCGCACCCCCCACTCACGTTCCGGGCCCGCCAGGGAGAGCGCTCGTTCGTACAGGTCCGCCGCCGCCCGGGCCTGTGAGGTCTCGAGGGCCTGATTCCCCGCCCGGACCAGTGCCTCGACCGCCCGATCGGCCAAGCCGCGGTCCGCGGGATCCAGGTCGAGCGACGCCCGGGCCGCCTGCTCCAGGTGATAGGCGATCGACCGCGGGTACCGGGACGACACCTCCGGGTCCTCGGATAGCTTCGTCGCCACCTGCATATGGAGGCGGAGCCGCTCCCGCTTCGGCAGGCTGTCGTAGGCCACGTCGCGAAGCAGGCCGTGCCGGAACCGCCAGTATCCTTCGCGGTCCTCGTCCCGGACCAGGAACTCCTCGTCCTCGAGGAGCCCCAGGACCTTGTCGTCGGGCTCGGCAACGATCGCAAGGGACGCTCGGTCGAACGTGCCGGGCGCGAACACCGAGGCCTTGCGGATCAGGTTGCGGGCCTCCTCGGGCAGGTGGTCGATCCGAGCGGCGATGATCGCCTCCACCGTCGGCGGCAGGAGGTCCGGCGGAATGGCCTCGGCGTCCGAGGCCACCTCGGCACCGACGTGCATGAGCATTCCGGTGGTCTCCACGATGAAGAACGGGTTCCCTCCTGCATGCCGGGCGATGCGCGCGGCTGAGTCCTCATCGAGCCCTTCGCTCGCCTCTCTCGCCAGCTCGATGGCGTCCGAGAGCGACATGGCCTCCAGGTGGAGGTTCAACGAATCGCCGAGCCCGCCGCCCCAGTCCGGGCGCTTTTCGAGCAGGTCGTATCGGGCCACACATAACACGAACAAGGGGATCGTTCGTGCGGCCCGAACGAGCTGCTCCACCAGGTCAAGGAGCGGCGGCTGCGCGAGATGCGCGTCCTCGACGACCATGACCACCGGTCCTCGAGCCGCCAGGCCCTGGAGGAGGGCCAGGAGCCCCGTGCGGATCTCCGCCACCCGGTACCGGCGTCGATCTCGGGACTCGTCGCCCAGCCCGAGTGCGAGCCGCAGCAG
The DNA here is from genome assembly GCA_046728055.1 of Actinomycetota bacterium. Classification (GTDB taxonomy): domain Bacteria; phylum Actinomycetota; class UBA4738; order UBA4738; family HRBIN12; genus AC-69. Next base: position 6,985 of record JBKPDU010000074.1, read on the forward strand.
GTCGACGATCTCCTTCGTCCGCTCGGTGGGGCAGCAGTCACGCACGAGCTCCTCCAGGCTGGCCTCCAGCTGCTCGGGCGGCGCGTCCGGGGGCTCTCCGATCTCCTGCATCAGGATCTGTGCGACCGGGCCGAACGTGACGTCCTCCTCGAACGGGCTGGCTCGCCCGGTGAGGACCCTGGTCGGGTCGGGGAGTCCCGCCAGGAACTCATCGACCACGCGGCTCTTGCCGATCCCCGGCTCACCGAGCAGGGTGACCATGTGCCCTCGGCGTGCCTCCTGTGTGCGCTCGAACGTCTCGACGAGCAGCCGAAGCTCCCGCCGCCGGTCCACGAAGGGGATCGTCCGGCGGGTGGACCGGGGCGCGAGGGCGAGGACCGGCCACGCCGGGAGGGATTCCTCGAATCCCTTCGCCTGCACCTCCTGTCGCTCGCCGAACTGAACCTGGTCCTTCGTAAGAAGCCATGTCGTCTCCCCGGCCAGCACAGTGCCCGGCTCGGCTCCCTGCTGCAGCCGGGAGGCAGCGTTCACCACCACCCCGTAGAGCAGGCCGGCCTCGGCTCCCTCGGTGCCGATGGCGACTCGTCCGGTGTTCACCCCGACCCGGCATTGAAGAGAGGCGGGGACCAGGAGGCGCTGGCCGAGCTCGGTCACCCGGTTCACGATCCCCAGGGCCGCCCGGATCGCACGGATCGCGTCATCGTCATGGGCATGCGGGATGCCGAACACGCCGACCACGGCGTCACCGGCGAAGTTGTATGCCTGTCCCCGCAGCGACTCCATCTCCTCGGTGACCACCTGATAGAAGGCCGCGATGACCTCGCGATAGCGCTCCGCGTCGATCTGTGCGGAGAGCCGGGTCGATCCCACCAGGTCGGCGAAGACCACGGTGACGATCTTGCGTTCCTGCGGGAGCGGCGATCCCACCGGGAACCCGCAGTTCGGACAGAACTTCGCGTCGTCGGGCAGTGGTTCACCGCAGCGTACGCACGTTGGCCGGATCATCCGACCAAGCATACGTGGGGCCGGTGACCGCTCTCCGTCCGCTCGGTTCGCTCTGCGGCGGCTTGACTGGTCTCCGGTCCTACTCGCGCTCCGCCTGCGCCAGTGCGAACCCTTCGATGTCAAGGATCGAGCCCGTGCGCTCTGCTGCAGGCCGAAGGACGATCTCCATCCTGTTCCCGATCTCTAGCGGTTCATCGCCGGTGTCGAGGACGTGATGGAGCAGGACCGCGTCTGCCCCGTCGAGGCGAACGAGCCCCAGCGTGACCGGCCGGTCGAGCGGTTCTCCCTCCACGCCGACGAACCCGATCGTGAACGAGACGAGAGTGCCGCCCGGGCCGAGCTCCACGTCGGCTGCGAGCTCGGCGAAGCACCGCTCACAGAACAGCCGGGCGGGGACGTACGTGTACGAACATCGCTCGCACCGTGACCCGATGACGGCACCGCGGTCTCGGAGCGCCGTGAAGAACGCCTCGCCGGCAACGCCGGGCGTGTACCGATGGGCGACGGGGAAGTCGCCGTGCCACCGGCGGACCTGGTCCGGGCGGGCCACCTTCTCCCGCATCAGCTAAGCCTCCGTGGCCGGAAGTGGGCGATGTCGAGGATCGAGCCGGTCCGTTCACGGATCGGTTTCCACACCGCCTCGACCTCCATCCCGATGCGTACTTCCTGGGGGTCGACCTCGCCGAGCATGTGCAGGATCCCGCCGTCGGAGCCGTCGATGGCCACCACCGCGGGGATCTGGGGCGACTCGAGCGGCTGCATGTCCCAGGACACGTGACAGATCGAATACGTCTGCACGGTCCCCGTGTGCTCGGCCTCGATCCACGCATCGGTCTCCCGGAAACATCGCTCGCAGAACATGCGAGGCGGAACCAGGACCCGGTCGCAGCGCCGACACTCGCGCCCCAGGATCTTCCCGGAACGCAGGCCCTCGAGGAATCGTCCGACGGCGACCCCCGCATCCCACGAGTACTCCGCGCCGAGCCGGTGCTCGACCGCACCAACGGCGGTGCGGAACCCTGCATCGGAGAGCGGATGGCCTCCGGTCGTGTACGGCGGCGTCTGCACGACCGGAAGCCCCGTGGCGGTCTTCGGCGGTCCACCGTCGGTTCCCATCACCACGACGGTCCCGACCTGCATGAGGTCGCCCCAGGCCTGCGCCACCCCGCGCTCTGGGGTCCCGGGGACCTGCCGCGCTCCCGCCTCACCCCGTAGCTGCCAGAACAGTTCGGCGATCTTCATCAAGCCGGCCGCGGCGATGGGGTTCCCCACGCCCAGCAAGCCGCCAGACGGACACGAGGGCAGGTCTCCGTCGCGCTCCAGCACGCCGTCGCGTGCCGCCTCCGGCGCCTTGCCCTTCTCGAACAGCAGTAGCCCCTCGAGGTGGTGCAGCTCCTTGTAGTCGAACGGGTCGTATGGCTCGGCGACGTGGATCTGCTGCCGCGGCTCCTTCACCCCGGCCATGTCGTAGGCCATCCTCGCCGCGTTCTCCACGTACTCCGGGTACACGAGATCCCGGTTGGTCCAGTACGTCGTGTCGAGGTTCCAGCCGACCCCTTCGATCCAGACCGGACGATCGGTGATCCGTTTGGCCGCATCTTCCGAGGCGATGACCACGGCCACGGCGCCGTCGGAGATCGGTGAGACGTCGAGCCGCTGCACGGGCCAAGCCAGCACCTCGCTCGCTAGCACGTCGTCGACGGTGATGTCGGCCTGCCCCAGGAGGGCGGCCGGGTGCCCGGCCGCGTTCCGCTTGTTCTTCACCGCGACCGAGGCGATGTCGCGCTTGTCCAATCCGTGCATGGACATGTAGCGATTCATCTCCAGGGCGAAGATCCACAGGAGGTTCGGCCCGAGCGGCCGCTCCAGGATACTGTCGAAGATGGTCAGGAACGCACCCTGGGGATGCGGCTGGGTCGAGGACATCTTCTCCTCGGCCACCAGGAGAGCCACGTCGAACATGCCGCTCGCCACCGTGTACCACCCCTGGATGGCGGTGAACACGCCACTGCCGCCTCCGACGTACGTGCGGATGAACGGTTTGCCGAACCCACCGGCGCCGTCGGAGAGGTACTCCCCCTTCATGTGCACACCGTCGAACGCGTCCGGGGCCGAAGTCAGGCAGACCGCGTCGACGTCGGCCAGGGTGAGCTCACACGAATCCAGGGCCGCCCTGGACGCCTCCCACGCCAGTTCCTTCCCGGTCTCCTGGGCCCGGCGCATGAATCGGGTCATGCCCGCGCCGACCACTGCGACCCTGCTGCCGCTCATGACTTCGCCGAATCCTGTGGGTACTCCAGCAGGCCCAGGACGTTACCGTCCGGATCGTGGAACTCGACGAACCTCGGCTCGCCCCCGTCGCCTCCCCCTTCGGGGCTGAAGCTGACCCCCCGGGCTGCCAGGGCGACCCTGGTGGCGTCGAGATCGTCGACCCGGAACGCCAGGGTTCCACCGGGACGGTGCTCACCCTGTCCCGAGGCATGGAGCCCTAGCTGCACGGGACCCGCCACGAACTGGGCCCAGTCGTCCCCGGTTCGGTACACGAGCCGAAGTCCCAGCACGTCCTGGTAGAACGTCACCGCTCGCTCCATGTCTGAGACGAAGAAGTAGACGAG
>JBKPDU010000075.1:0-18632 GCA_046728055.1 Actinomycetota bacterium
GGAAGGTGTAGGGCCGGTCATGGAAAGGAGGATCGCTGTGCGCATGCGCCGGATCCTGTTCGCCTTCGGCTGGCTCGTCGCCCTCGCTCTCGCGGTCGGCGCCGGCTGGAAGGTCTGACGGACATCTGGACGGGGGACCCCCGGCTCGTCCCGCAAGCGGGACGCGCCGGGGGCGTACCACTGGACGCCTCCTAACGAACGACCGATCGAAGGAACGGGAGACGCCGGTGGTCCTGATGCTCGCCCCCCACGAGCGGCCATGCGCCTGATCGCAGCCTCACTCGCCCTCGCCGTCGGCATCGGCTACCTGCTCGGCGGGCGGCTGTCATCGATGGCATCGCTGCGGGTGAGGTGGCAGCCCCTGGCCATCGCGGGCCTCGCGCTCCAGGTGATCCCCGTGCCCGGGCTTGCCCTTCCGCTCGGACTGCTCTACGTCTCGTTCGTGCTGCTGATCGCCTTCGCCCTGGCCAACGTCGTGGCTAGGACGGCGGGATCCTGGCTGATCCTGATCGGTATCGCCTTGAACTTCACGGTCATCGGGCTCAACCAGGGCATGCCGGTGACCCGGGAGGCCCTGGTGGCCTCGGGCCAGGGTGAGACGCTGGCCGTCCTGCTCGATGACGGCGGGGCCAAACACCACCTGGCCGGGCCGGACGATCGGTTGCTGTTCCTGGGCGATGTGCTGCCCATCCGCCCGGTCCGGATGGTGGCGAGCCCCGGCGACCTCATCGCGTATGCCGGCGTGGTGTGGCTGGTCGTCGCGGCGATGCTCGGCCGATTCGCGCTCTCGGGGGAACGAACCGGGGCTCCGGCGGTCCTCCCGCAGAGCGTTCACCACGTTGGTTGAGGTGACCTCGCCGAACGGCTCGTCCGAGGTCCTCGAGTCGCTTCGGGCCGACCCGCCAACGCGGAGCATCCGCATCGTCCTCTACGAGCTCGCCGTCATTCTCCCGCTGCTCGGGTGGCTCGGCTGGTCCTTCGCTCATACATCCATCGAGGTGAGGCATCCGGAGCTCCTGCTCGGGTGGCTCATCGCCATCGCCATCGTGGACCTGCTGCCCGTCCCGACCCCGATCGGCTTCCCGTTCAGCCTGAGCTTCCCGCTCCAGCTCTCGGTGGCCCTGATCTATCCGGCTCCCCTGGCTGGCCTGGTGGCGCTGCTCGGGAGCAGCGACACCAGGGAGTTCCGCCGGGAGATCCCGTTGCTCCAGGGTGTGTGGAATCGGAGCCAGATCGCCTGGTCGGTGGTCATCGAGAGCCTGTTGTTCCATCAGCTCGGGTCGCTGCGATCACCTTGGTACGGCCTGATACCGGCGGTCCTGCTCTGCGCGTTCATCGGGTACGGGGTGAACGCGGTGCTCGTGGCGCTGTATCTGCACGTGCGGACGGGCCAGCCGACCCTGGGCATCCTGCGGGAGATGCACGTCGGGTTGTTCGGGGAGTTCGTCCTATCGTACATGGTCCTCGCGCTGTTCTCGGTCATCATGGCCATCACAGTCGTTCGTGTCGGGCCGTGGTCGATCGCGGTGTTCATCGGTCCGCTCGCGTTCGCGCGGCAGATGTTCACGCGAACACAGTCGCTTCAGCGGGCGACGGTCGAGCTGGAAGCCCGGCAGCGGGAGAACGCGTATCAAGCTCTGCACGACGCGTTGACCGACCTGCCCAACCGGGCCCTGTTCCAGAGCAACCTGCGCGAGACCATCGAAGCACGGTCGAAGCGAGATGGCCAGGAGCTGGTCGCGGTGATGCTGATGGACCTGGACCACTTCAAGGAGATCAACGACACGCTCGGCCATCACTTCGGCGACCTGCTCCTGAAGGAGATCGGCCCGCGCCTTTCGACCGTCCTGCGCGAGGAGGATGTCCTTGCCCGGTTGGGTGGTGACGAGTTCGGCATCCTCCTCCCGAACGTCCCGGACGCCGAAACCGCCACGGGGATCGCCGAGCGGATCCTGAACGAGCTGGAGAAGCCGCTGTCGGTCGAGAGCCTCCAGCTCGACGTCTCCGCGAGCATTGGGATCGCCATCTATCCCCAGCACAGCCATGACGTCGAGGCGCTGATCCGCCGAGCAGACGTCGCCATGTACGCGGCCAAGGAATCCGGCGGCGGGTACGAGGTCTACAGCGAGTCGTTGGACCGACACAGTCCGGGTCGCCTCACGCTGGCCGGCCAGGTGCGGCCGGCCCTGGAGAACCGGGAGTTCGTCCTGTGCTACCAACCGAAGGTGTCGGTGAAGGACGGTCGGATTGCCGGAGTCGAGGCGCTGGTCCGATGGCGTCACCCCGAACGCGGACTGATCCAGCCCGACGAGTTCGTTCCCATGGTGGAGCGGACCGTCCTCCTTCGACCCCTCACCCTCTACGTGATCGACCAGGCCCTCCGTCAGGCGCGCGCCTGGGTGCAGCAGGGCCTGACGCTCGGCGTGGCGGTGAATCTGTCGCCGCGGAGCCTGCTCGACCCCCAACTGCCCGAACAAGTCGCGGACCTCCTCATCCGGTGGGACATCCCCCCTTCCCGATTGACGCTCGAACTCACCGAGAGCTTCCTGATGGCCGACTCCGGACGATCGGTGGGGGTGATGTCGCGCCTGTCCGAGGTGGGGATCAATCTGTCGATCGACGACTTCGGAACCGGGTACTCCTCTCTCAGTCACCTTCGACGCCTTCCCATCCGTGAGATCAAGATCGACCGGTCATTCGTCATGAACATGCGACGGGACCCCAACGACTGGATGATCGCGCGGGCCACCGTGGACCTCGGTCAGAACCTCGGCCTCCGGGTCGTGGCCGAGGGAGTGGAGGACGCCGAGACCCTGGCTCGGCTGGCCGAGATGGGATGCGAGCAGGCACAGGGGCATCACGTGTGCGTCCCGCTTCCCGCCGACGAGGTTACCGAGTGGCTCGAGGCCCGCGCCGACGGCAGCAGGCCTCGGCGCGGCCATCCCCTGCCCCGCCAAGCACGCCAGAGCGTCGAGCGCCTGCGAGTCGTGTAGGCGATCCGCCGAGTCCTCCCTTCGATCGCCCCCCGGTACACTCGCTCGAACGGCCCGTCGCGTGTCGGCGAGGCCTTTTCGTGCTGTCCGACTTCCCGATGGGAGCCGTATGAGCCTCGATCTACTGCTCGACGACATGACCGCCTCGGAGCCCTTCGAGCGCCTCCTGCTCGAACGGGCCCGGCCGGTACTGGCCCGGGCGGATGCCGGTTCCGATTTCGTGGTGGCGTCGCTTGCCGGGGCACTCGATGCTCCGGTCCTCGCTGTGACTCCCGGTCCGCCGGAGGCAGAGGTTCTCGCTCGAGGGGTCACCGCATTCCTCGGCGCCGACCGCGTGGCCCTGTTCCCCTCCTGGGAGGCCCTCCCGTACGAGGGCATCAGCCCCTCGCCGGAGACCGCTGCCAGGCGTTCGGAGGCGGCTCGTTCGCTTCGTCGAGCGAGCGGGCCCTTCGCGCTGGTGGCGCCGGCCCATGCCGTCCTCCAGGGCATCGTGCCGACCCTCGGGGAGACCGAGCCGTTGGTGATTGCGCGGGGCACGCCGCTTCCTCCCGACGAGCTGGCCGAACGCCTCGTGGGACTGGGCTATGCCCGGGCCGAGGTTGTCGAGCACCGGGGCGAGTTCGCCGTCCGCGGTGGGATCGTCGACGTGTTCCCCGGAACGGCCCGCCGCCCCGTCCGGGCCGAGCTGTTCGGCGACGAGATCGAGTCGCTTCGGGAGTTCGTTCCGGCGACGCAGCTGTCCACCGCTTCGGTGGGAGCAGTCGAGGTGCATCCGGTCCGCGAGCTGCTGTCGACCCCTGAGCTCAGGGAGCGGGCCGAGCAGCTGGCGCCAAGGTCCGTGGACCGGCTCCGTGAACGGCTCACCCGGTTCGCCGACGGCCTTGCGTTCGAGGGGATGGAGGGCCTCGCGCCGCTCCTGTTCGATCGTCTTCCCAACCTGGCCGAGCTCATGCCCCGGGGTTCGTGGGTGGTCCTGGTCCAGGCCCGCCGAACCCTGGACCGAGCCCGCCAGGCCGTCGAGGAGTCCGAGGCGCTGGCGGAGGCGTCGGGGTGGGCCGGCCCACCGGTGGCCATGCCGCTGCCGCAGGCCCTGGCCGGCATGACGGAACTGCATCTGAGCGAGTTCGCCGAGGGCGTGGACCTGGGCTTGGAGGGATGGGGCTCGGCCCAGGGCAACCCATCGGAGCTGGCCCGGCGGATGGCCGATCTGTCCTCACGCGGATATCACCTGGTCCTCGCCGCGTTCGGCCACGGGAGTCTGGAGCGGGCTCGCGAGGTCCTCGCCGATCGCGGCTTGCGGCTCGGAGACGGTGGCGAGGTGATGGCGATCGAAGCCGAGCTCTCCGGAGGGTTCGTGTTCGCGCCGGGCAAGATCGCGGTGGCCACCGAGGAGGACCTGTTCGGGTCCCGGCGACACACGCGGACGGCGCCCCGGATCGCCCGGCGCCGGACCGACGCGGTCGCCACGGAGCTCGAGACCGGGAACTTCGCCGTCCACCGCATCCATGGCGTGGGTCGATTCCTCGGCATCCAGCGCCGGGCGGTGGCCGGCGCCGAGCGGGACTACATGGTCCTCGAGTACGCCGCGGGTGATCGGCTGTCGGTCCCCACCGACCAAGTGGGAATGGTGGCGAAGTACGTCGGCGGGGAAGAGCCCCGGCTCCAACGTCTGGGGACGAGCGACTGGGCCCGAACGACCGCGAGGGTCAAGCGGGCAGTCCAGGACATGGCCGGGGAGCTCGTGCGCCTCTACTCGGTCCGGATGAGCGTGCCCGGCTACGCGTTCGGTCCCGACGCGCCGTGGCAACGGGAGATGGAGGACGCCTTCAACTTCGAGGAGACCCGCGACCAGCTCGCCGCCGTGGACGAGGTGAAGCGAGACATGGAGGCGCCCAGGCCGATGGACCGGCTGATCTGCGGCGACGTCGGGTATGGCAAGACCGAGATCGCGGTGCGCGCTGCGTTCAAGGCGGTCATGGACGGGAAGCAGGTGGCGGTGCTCGTCCCAACCACGCTGCTCGCGGAGCAGCACTCCGTCACCTTCTCCGAACGTTTCAGCCCGTTCCCGGTGACCGTGGCCATGCTGTCACGATTCCTGTCACCGGCGGAGCAGAAGCGCGCGGTCGACGACGTGCGATCGGGGAAGATCGACGTGGTGATCGGGACCCACCGGTTGATCTCGGGCGACGTCTCCTTCCGGGACCTGGGACTGGTCGTGGTGGACGAGGAGCAGCGGTTCGGCGTGGCCCACAAGGAACGGCTGAAGAAACTTCGGACATCGGTGGACGTGCTGACGATGACCGCGACGCCGATCCCTCGCACGCTCGAGATGGCACTCACCGGGATCCGGGACATGAGCGTGGTCGACACCCCACCCGAGGACCGACAGCCGGTGCTGACGTACGTCGGTCCGTACGACGAGGGGATGGCGCTCGGCGCCGTTCGGCGCGAGCTGCTCCGCGGAGGGCAGGTGTTCTGGGTCCACAATCGCGTGGCCACCGTGGACAGGCAAGCCGCGTGGATCGCCGATGAGATCCCCGAGGCTCGGATCGTCGTGGCACACGGGCAGATGGACGAGGACCTCCTGGAGAAGCAGATGATGCGGTTCTGGGACCGGGACGCCGACGTGCTGGTGTGCACGACGATCATCGAGTCCGGGCTCGACGTCCCATCAGCCAACACGTTGGTGGTGGATCGGGCCGACCGCCTGGGCCTCTCGCAGATGTATCAGCTTCGGGGTCGTGTTGGTCGGTCGCACGAACGGGCCTTCTCCTATTTCTTCTTCCCCCCGGTGAGCCAGCTGACCGAGGAGGCCCACGATCGCCTGGCCACCATCAGCCGGCACACCGCCCTGGGGAGCGGCTTCCAGATCGCGCTGCGCGACCTCGAGATCCGGGGTGCCGGCAACCTGCTCGGCGCGGAGCAGCACGGCCACATCGCAGCGGTTGGGTTCGACACGTACGCCCGCCTCCTGCGCGAGGCGGTGGCCGATCTTCGGGGTGAGCCGATCCCCGCGGAGCGGGAGGTCAAGATCGATCTCCCGCTGAAGGCGTACATCCCGGTCGGGTGGGTCGGCCAGGAGGCCCTCCGGCTCGAGCTGTATCGGTTCATCGCCACGGCCGGCGACCACCAGCGCCTGGAAGAAGTGCGCGCAGAGGCGGCCGACCGGTACGGCCGCCTCCCGCAGGAGGTCGAGACGCTCCTGGCCGTGGCTTCCCTCCGCATCACCTGCCTCGAGCTCGGGGTGGAGGAGATCGTGACGTACCGGGACCAAGTTCGGGCCAAGCCCGTCGCGCTCGCGGACGCCGACGCGCTCGCCCTGGCCGAGCGCGTACCGGGCGCGACCTTCCACGCGGCGATGTCCACCCTGAACCTCTCGCCCACAGGCGAGCACGGAGCCGGGTTGGCCCGGTGGATCGAGAGGGCGTTGCTCGCGGCCACCGGCGCTCGCGAACCTGCACCCGTGACCGGCTGAGTTCGGGTTGCCGCTCCACCCGGAGCCCATCCGACCGGGATAGCTAGGGGGCGTTGCTAGAATCGGTCAGTGATCCCTCGATCCCTCCTCCGTCTCTCGTTCGTCGCAATCGCATCGAGCGTGGTACTTGCGGCGTGTGGTGCTGCGACGCCTCCCGCCGCCACGGTTGGCGATGACCGCATCACCGACGACCAGCTGGCGCAGGACATCTCCGCGTTCCGGTTCCTGTCGGCGATCAACCAGGCCCCGTGCGGGCAGGCCATCGAGGGGGAGACGGCCCAATCCGCGTGTGCCCGGTTCACCTTGTCCACCCTGATCCAGGAGGACCTGGTGAAGACGTACGCGCGCGATCACGACATCACCGTGGACCCGTCGGACGTGACGAAGACGCTGACGGACCTTCGGGCTGCGCTGGGCGACGCGCTCGATCAGCAACTCGCCGCCGAGGACCTGACCCAGCAGGATCTCACCGAGATCGTGCGCCGGGTCCTGCTGTTCAACGAGGTTCAAGAGGCGGTGGTGACGTCCCGGGTCGACGAGGCCGAGATCCGCCGGCTCTATCAGGAACAGCAGCTGCAGTTCACCCTGATCCACGCGAAACACATCCTGGTCGAGAACAGGGGTCAAGCCCTTCGCATCGAGCAGGAGGTGACCCCGCAGAGCTTCGGCCGGCTGGCCGAGGCGAACTCCATCGATCCGGGCTCGGCGTCGAACGGGGGCGACCTTGGTACCCTCCAGGCGCCCACGCTGGACCCCGCGTTCGTCCAGGCTGCCCTGGAGCTCCGGCCGGGTGAGATCAGCGAGCCGCTCCACACCCGGTTCGGGTGGCACATCATCCAACTCGTGAGCGTCGATGTGCAGCCGTTCGATCAGGTTCGCGACCGATTGGCCGGCTCGCTTCAGGCCGGGGCGTTCACCGACTGGCTGCAGGAGCAACTCGACAGCCATCGCGTCACCGTCAACCCGCGGTACGGTCGATTCGACCCATCCACCGCCAGCGTCGTGCCGATCAGGAGCACCGCGACCGGGTCGCCGACGTCGCCCACGGCGTCGATCTCGCCGGCGCCGGTCACCTCGCCGTGACGGATCGGCCCGCCCCAGATGCGCGGTCCGCGCTCCCCGAGGGCCCCGTCCCGCCGACCCGGAACGGGGAGCGGTTGCTCGATCTGGTCCGCGTGATGGCCCGGCTCCGCGGCCCGGGCGGATGCCCCTGGGACCACGAGCAAACCCATCGAACATTGGCCCGGCACCTGCTGGAGGAGACCCACGAGGTGCTGGAGGCGATCGATGCCGGCGATCCGGATCGTCTGCGCGACGAGCTGGGTGACGTGCTCCTCCAGGTGGTGTTCCACGCGGAGATGGCGGCCGAGGAGGGGACGTTCGACATCGATGATGTGGCAAACGCCGTGGTGGAGAAGCTGATCCGGCGCCATCCCCACGTGTTCGGCAACGTGCAGGTGACCGGGGCCGATGAGGTCCTGGTGAACTGGGAGCAGATCAAGGCGGAGGAGACGGGGGAGCAGCACGTCGAGGACGACATCCCACCGACGCTCCCCGCCCTTGCCAGGGCGTCGAAGGTCCAGCGGCGCGCGGCCGGTTGGGGCTTCGACTGGCGGACCTTCGACGGGGCGATGGCGAAGCTTCGCGAGGAGGTGGAGGAGCTGGCCGCGGCGCGGGCACCACAAGAGGCGGAGGAGGAGCTGGGCGACGTGCTGTTCGCCGCAGCGGCGGTGGCCCGAAGGCTGGGGGTTGACCCCGAGAGTGCCCTCCGCCGCACCACGACAAGGTTCGCCGATCGGTACGAACGGCTCCTGGCTCGCGCCCGCCGCGAGGGCGTGGACCTGGCCGAGCTCGGCGAGGAGGAGCTCCTGGCCTACTACCGGCAGGGCTGAGCGCGAGCTCCAGGCCCCACTCCTGCTCGGGGCTAGTACCAGGTCCCCCGACTGGTCGACTGACCAATGGCCCGCCGGTCCGGCCGGTCGGTTCGGGAGGGGAATCTTTCGGCGGAGGACTCGTCTGGAAGCGGCCTAGTTGCCGATAACTCCCATGTATGGCGCGGGTGTGATCCATCCGGGCCACCTGGGGACGACCGGGATCAGAGAGGTGACGTAGTTGTCGACCAACCAGGCCAGTTCCACCGTTCAGCGACGCACCGACCCGTTCAGCCGGGAGTCCCTGTTCCGCGAGGTTGGATGCCTGGTCGGTGCCGTGATGCTCGGGTACATGTGGATGGCCACCCGGCGGGTCCCGGCAAGCACCGGTGGGCTCCTTCAGGCGGCGACGATTACCGCGCTCACCCTCGCCGCCATCGTCTTCTTGCCATGGGACAAACTGCCCTCGCTCGTGCACCGAGCCATCCCGTTCGTGTACCTGATGGTCGCCGTCCTTGCTCGGGAGGCGACCACCGGCTCGGAATCGGCCTTCGTCGCCCAGCTCGCCCTCCTTCCGGTCCTGTGGGTGGCCGTCTACGGGACGGTCCTGGAGCTCGGCGTGACGGTGGCCGGGGCGACGGCGGCGCTGACCATCCCCTTGCTCTCCCAGGGCGCGACCGACAACGAATGGGTGAGGGCCATCGCCATCGTCTCGATCGGTGGTTCGATCGGGTTCGTCCTCAACCGGTTCTTCACCCAGCTGCGGAGCCAGACGAGCCGGCTCCGGCTGCTGGCCGGGACGGACCCACTCACCGGAGCGGCCAACCGGCGGGCGTGGGACGAGGAGCTCTCGCGGGCGTTGACGTGGGCCCAGCAGGAAGGCATGCCGGTCACTGTGGCCGTCGTGGACCTCGACGACTTCAAGGGATACAACGACCGCAACGGTCACCAGGCCGGCGACCTGCTGTTGAAGGAGGTCGCTGCGGAATGGCAGTCCATCCTCCGCGTGAGCGACGTCCTCGGCCGGATGGGTGGCGACGAGTTCGCCGTGCTCCTGCCGGGGTGCACGCTGGAGATGGGTGGGGCCATCTGCCAGCGGTTGCGATCGGCCGTCCCCGCCGCTCGCTGCTCCATCGGCGTGGCCGAATGGGATCGGACGAGTGGCGCTGAGCAGCTCCTGGCTCTAGCCGACGAGGCACTCTACGAGGCCAAGGAGCAGGGGCGGGGGCGGGTGGTCATCCTCCCCGAATCCTCCAACCAGTCCGCACGCCCCGACCCGGTCGGGTAGCTGCTCGCCGAACGAAGAGAGGGGAGTTCACCTCCCGAACTGCCCGCCTGGCCGTCACGCCGGCTCTAGAATCTTCCCCCCTGATGCCTGCCATCGCCTCCCTGGCCGCGCGCGAGATCCTCGATTCCAGAGGCAATCCGACCGTAGAAGTTGACGTGTTCCTCGACGACGGTTCCGCGGGAAGGGCCGCGGTTCCCTCGGGAGCCTCGACCGGCGCGCACGAGGCGGTCGAGCTCAGGGACGGCGACCCCCAGCGCTACGGCGGCAAGGGTGTCCTTGTGGCCGTGGACAACGTCGTGAACGTGATCGGCCCGGCGATCGAGGGATCGGACGGGCTGGACCAACGGGGCCTGGACGCCCAGCTGCTCGTCCTCGACGGCACGGCCGACAAGACGAACCTCGGCGCGAACGCCATGCTCGGCGTCTCGCTGGCCACCGCCCACGCTGCGGCCGCAAGCCTCGGCCTGCCCCTGTACCGATACCTCGGCGGACCCGGGGCGCACGTGCTGCCGGTTCCCCTGATGAACGTGATCAATGGCGGCGTCCACGCCGACAACGAGCTCGAGCTCCAGGAGTTCATGCTGGCGCCGGTGGGGGCGGCCTCGTTCTCCGAAGCCCTTCGGTGGGGCTCGGAGATCTATCACGCGCTCAAGGGCCTGCTGAAGGACAAGGGCCTGGCCACCGGGGTGGGGGACGAGGGAGGCTTCGCGCCGCAAATCGGGACCGCGTCCGAGGCGCTGGAGTTCCTGGTCCGAGCCATCGAGAAGACCGGGCTTGAGGCAGGGGACGAGGTTGCGCTGGCCATGGATCCCGCGGCTTCCGAGTTGTACCGCGACGGCACGTACCGACTCGAGGGGGCCGACCGGACGGGCGACGAGATGGTCGCGTTCTACCGCGGGCTGATCGATTCGTTCCCCGTTGTGTCGATCGAGGACGGCTTGGCCGAGGACGACTGGGATGGCTGGGCCAGGCTGACCGCGGAGCTCGGGCCGAGGTGCCAACTCGTCGGGGACGACCTGTTCGTGACCAACCTGGAGCGGCTGGAGCGCGGTCTTCGAGAGAACGTGGCCACGGCCATCCTGATCAAGGTGAACCAGATCGGGACGCTCACCGAGACCATGGACGTGATGCAGCTCGCCGCGCGGAACCGGTTCGGGGTCGTCGTGTCCCATCGCTCGGGAGAGACGGAGGACACCACGATCGCCGACCTCGCGGTGGCCCTCGACGCCGGGCAGATCAAGAGCGGGGCGCCGGCGCGTTCGGAGCGAACCGCCAAGTACAACCGACTTCTTCGCATCGAGGGGCTATTGGGGGATGCGGCCAGGTACGCGGGTGCCGGCGCCATCAGACGGGGGGCACGATGACGGTCAGGTCTGTTGCCCCGGAGCGCTCTCGGCTTCGCCTCACGCCGAGGGCCGGGTTCCTACTTATCGCGTTGACCCTCCTGGCGCTGTTTGCCGTCGGCCCAGCTCGGGAGTACGTGTCGGTGCGGGGACATATCGCTGAGCTCGAACGCAAGGCCGAAGAGCTCGAACGCGCCAACACCGCGCTTCACCGAGAGATCCACCGGCTCCACGACCCGGCTGAGAGAGAGCGATTGGCCCGCGAGTGCCTGGGGATGGTTGGGCCGGGCGAGATCGCGTTCGTGATCGGCTCTCGCGCGGGTAACACCGAGCCCACTCCGTGCTGAGGTCCGCGCCCTGGCCTCGAGGGTATCCCGAACACTGGGCAACCGAGGTCATTGTCGCCCGAGGCCCCCAGTCCCTAACGGAACGCGAGACCTCCACATCCCGCAAGGCCGGCCTTCGATGCCAGCTCACGTTCCTCTCTGACGTCGTTGCGAAGGGTTCGTCGGGCGCGTGCCACCTTGCGCTTGCTGGAGCCAATCGCTCTCTCCAAGCGCGCGATGGATGCGTTGGTCTCTGCGAAGGTAGAAAGGAATCTGTCCACCAGCACGGCAGCCTGTTCGGGCTGCTCGAGTGCTCGAATCGCGTCGAGGGTCTCGAGCCGGACATTCCGGGCGCTCTCGAGTCCGTGGCGCGTTGGATTCAGACGCAGATCAACGCTTGCGTCCGATCGCGCGGCCGCGCACACATGGTTTGCGCTTGCAACGAAGTCGTGTCCGGCGGGCCGGTCACGCCGTCCCGCGTATGCGATGGCTCCCAACAGCACGGCCACGACGACGGCGCCGACCGCGAACCAGCCCACTTTCGATCGCGCCGGTCGCACATCGCCTTCGGGCTTTAGGGAGGGCAGGGGCTGGGTCGTGTTCGGGTCTTCCTGCTCCGCGACGGGTTCAGCCGACGGTCGCGCCTCTGCCGGTCGGATCTGGTCCGGCCGCAGGGTTGGCGACACGAGCGTCTCGGCGGCTCGCCAGTCCGGCTCGATCTCGAGCGTCGTCCGTCCGACCCTGACCTGGTCCCCGGGACCGATCGGGATGGGACTTCGGATCCGTTCGCGGTTGACGAAGGTGCCGTTGGTGGAATCGAGATCTTCGATGACCAGCGTTTCGCCGGAGCGTCGCAGCACGGCGTGGCGGCGCGACACCTCGGGGTCTTCCAACACGAGATCGGCGTCCTGGCGACCGATGACCAGCTCGACCCCCAGCACTACCCGCCGGCCGGCCTCCGGACCGGTCTTGATCACTACTGCTGGCAACCTTTACCCCCCAAAGTTCCCGCACGACACCACGACGAAGATCGTACGAGGGCTCTCCTGTCTCAGCCTCCCCTATCGGTCAGGGGACCCGGGGCCTTGACATCGGCGAATCCCGAAAGGACAGCTACTACTGGGACTCCTCGTCGCAGTCTTATGTGAGTCTCCCGACCGACTCAGGCTCCGAGTTCCCCGAGCCGGCGACGGGCCGTCGCCAGGGCAACTGAATTTCCCTTCGCCTCATAGAGCGTGAGCGCCTGCTCGACCGCGAACATGGCACCGTCACGTTCTCCGGCCTCGGACAGGACCCGGCCGAGGTCGAGCAGCGTGTCGCCGCGCATGTTCAGGTCGTCGGTCTCCTCAGCGCGCGCGAGGGCGGCGCGCGCGATGCGTTCCGCCTCCTCGTGCCGGCCCTGCGCGGCGAGGATACGTGCCCGGGCGCTTTGGCCCAGCACGTGTGTGCTCACGTCGTCCTCGGCACCGGCGAGCTCGCTCGCGGACACCATCTCCTCCGCTTCGTCGAGGCGTCCCTGTTCGACGAGTGCGTGCGCGAGCGCTGCCGCGACCGTGGACAGGCCGCCTTGGTCCCCCATCTCGGCGAGCGCGTCGAGGCTGGCCCGGAGCTCCTGCTCCGCGGCGACTGCGTCGCCCGCGAGCATCTCGATCCCACCGGCTGTCTCCGCGACGAACGTCGACCGAAGCCGTAGTCCCAGGTCCTCGTAGATGGCCCGCGACCGCCGAACGAGGTCGCGCGCCTCGCCGAATCGGTCCTGCATCGCTCGGACCCACGCAAGCGCCATGAGGGCCGGGGCCTCATACCCGGTCCCAAGGTTCATATCGAGAAGCTCGTCGCATCGACGTTCGATCTCATCGACCGGGGCCGGCCCGTAGACCCCCGAGCCCGTGTACCTCCCGAGGGCATCGGCCTCCTCGCGTTTCGCGCCGGCGCGCCGCGCGTGTTCGATCGCGCGAGCGAGCGCGTCATCGGCGGCGGCGTAGCGCGCATGGTTCCAGTGCAAGTTCCCCATCAGACGCCATGCGCGCGCCAGCCCGAGATCGTTGCCGAGGGCGTCGAGCGTGGCGATCAGCCGCTCCGCCTCGGCGACGACGTCGACGGTCTGCCGCTTGGGATCGGTCATCTCGAGAAGGAACAGCCGCAAGATCGCGGCATTCGCCGCCGTGACCGCGTCGTCGGCCTCGGTCGCGACAGACTCTGCCTCCTCTAACGCGCCCTGGGCGGCACCGAGATCCCCGGCTTCCACGAGCACCTCGCCGAGGGCGAGGAGCGCTGGCCGGCGCTCGGGATGCTCGGACGGAAGCAACCGGGTGGCCCTTCCCAGCAGGTCGGCCGCCGCCGGGATGTCGCGGCGCTCGAAGGCACGGATGCCGGCGGGCGCGAGTCGCAACCCGGCGCGGGTGGCCAAGGCGCGATCATGCTGCGTGACGGGAGCGAGCTCGGACCGGTAGCGGAAGGCTTGCTCGTAGTGGTGGCCGATAACCTCCTCCAGCTCCACGAAGCGATCGCCCGCCATACCCTCGAGCCAAACCGCGTACGCCTCGTGCACCTCGGCGCGAACCTCCTTCGGCGTGCCACGATAGGCGGCCTCCTGGATCAGGATGTGATGGAAGCGGAAGGCGTCCTCACCGGCGAGGGTCGAGGGCTCTGGACGAATCAAGTCCTTGCGCACCAGCGTCTGAAGCGCGCTTCCGACATGCGGGCGGACCGGCTCGGCCACGAGCCCCTCGACCGCGCCCCACCAGAACACCTTGCCAGCCACTGCGGCCGATCGGATCACCAGGCGTTCCTCCTGCGAGAGCCGGTCCAGTCGCGCACCGAGCAGCGCCTGGATGGACTCGGGGATGCGAACCTCGCCGAGATCCGCGGCCGCGACCCAACGGCCTTCCTCTCGTCGCAGGAGGCCATCATCGTCGAGCATGCGCAGCATCTCCTCGAGAAAGAGGGGGTTGCCGCCTGCCGAACCCGCGATGCGGACGAACGCGTGCTCGTCCAGGTGCGTGCCACCGAGCAAGTCGGACACAAGGCGTTCACTCTCGCGATCGTCGAGGGGCCCGAGCGGCAAGACGGAGGCGTTCGCGACCCCGCCACCCCACGCGGGACGGTTGTCCAGCAGGTCGGAGCGCGCCAGGCACAGCAGCAGCATCGCGACGTCACGGCTCCACCCCGCCAAGTACTCGACGAGGTCCAGGAAGGTGGGCTCGGCCCACTGCAGGTCGTCGAGGATCACGACGAGCGGGCGATCGCGGCCTACCCACTCGAGGAACCGTCGGATCGCCCAGAACGTCTCTTGCAGCCCGCCGGTGGCGCCCGCGACCCCGGTCACGTCCGACACCCGCTCGGCGACGAGGCCGGCGTCCTCGCAGCCAGCCATCGCCGCGTCGATCTTCGAGCGGGCCTCGTCACGGCCGTCGTTGTCGACGATGCCGCTGACCTGCTTGACCAGATCAGCCACCGGCCCGAAGGTGATGCCATCACCGTACGGGAGGCATCGTGCCAGAAGCACGAGTGCATCAGGCTTCATCGTCGAGACGAACTCCCGCGCCAATCGCGACTTTCCGATGCCGGCGGGACCGAGGATCGTGACCAACACGCATGAAGGTTCCGTGACCGCGAGATCGAACATGGAGCGCAGCACCTCGAGCTCGGCTTCACGACCAACCAGTGGAGGGTCGGGCCGGCTCCCGAGCTCATCTGGCCCCGGTCCGACGGAGTAGAGCCGGTAGGCCACGACCGACCCCGACTTTCCCTTCAAGTCGAGCGGCGCAGTTGGATCGGCGATCACGCGGTTGCGGACCAACGCGTACGTAGCTGGCCCGAGGAGGATCTCTCCTGTGGCGGCCGCCTGCTCGAGCCGAGCCGCGACGTTCACCGTGTTCCCCACCACGAGCGCCTGTCCAGCGGCGGCATCGCCCACGACGACCTCGCCAGTGTTCACGCCGATCCGGGTCTGCACGTGGACGCCGAAACGCGCTTGCAGGTCGACGTTCAACGCATCCAGCTCCTCGCGCATCGATTGGGCCGCTCGCACTGCGCGGAAGGCGTCGTCCTCGTGCAGGAGCGGCACACCGAACACCGCCATCACTGCGTCGCCGATGTACTTCTCGACAGTCCCGCCATGGCCCTCGAGCGCGTCGCGCATCTGGCGGAAGAAACGCGTCATGACGGCGCGGACCGATTCCGGATCCAGACGCTCGGCGAGCGGCGTCGAGCCCACGACGTCGCAGAAGAGCACCGTAACCGTCTTGCGGGTTGCGTGGGGCGCGGGTTGCTCGAGCGCCAGCGGCGATGCGCACGACATGCAGAACCGGGCCCGCGCGGGGTTGCCTTGGCCGCAGGACGCGCAGACTGGCATCGGGGCAAAGTCTAGGTCCAGCGTCTTGCTCGGCGCGACGGGCCGTCCTAGGGTGGCGGCCTAAGGGGGGAGGGAGGCACCGGATGGTCGGCGTACCGATCTTCGATTTCCCCGTCCTCAGCGACGAGCCCCGCCAAGTTGGCGAGTTCAACCGGGACGAAGCGCCACCCGGCGTGATCGCCGTCTACGAAGAGCAGGTCTGGGAGCTCGTCGAGGACCGGCAGCCAGGTGAGGAACTCGGGTGGGTCACCATCCAGGAAACCGTCATATCGGACGACAGAACCAGGAGATTGTTCGTAGCTACGTTCAGCTTGAGCGGCCATGGACCGATCGTTGTGACCGGCTTCGTACCCGGAGACGGGTCATGGAAGGGAGTCGGGCGCGGCGCGGCGCACGGCGCCGGCCGCAGCGGAAGCGTCCGAATCGAGGGCTGGAACCCGAAGGGCTGGGGATAGGGCGCAGGAAGTACCGATCACCGCGAGGTGAGAAGGATCAGGCCTCGGCTCCTGGATCACCGCCAAAGCCGACG
Source organism: Actinomycetota bacterium (assembly GCA_046728055.1). Taxonomy (GTDB): domain Bacteria; phylum Actinomycetota; class UBA4738; order UBA4738; family HRBIN12; genus AC-69. The sequence goes on from JBKPDU010000075.1 coordinate 16,183, forward strand.
CCTCATCGTGCGGCTTAGCGGCGGAGCTCCTGGTCCGCGAGGGGTACGGCCATCCGCCGCCCCCGTCCCAGGTAGTGCTTGACGCTGCAACGGAGGGGGTGGGATAGTGGCCGTTCGCCCAGCGCTCGGGGTGTGGAAAACCGCCCCTCGGGCTGTTGAAAGGAGCCAAGATCGCTGATCTAGAAGTTGGCGCGGTCGTCGATGGGACCGTGTCTCGAATCACCCCCTACGGGGCCTTCCTGACCTTGGAAGGGGGCAAGGTCGGACTCGTGCACATCTCCGAGATCGACCGGAACTACGTGAAGGACGTTCACGAGCACCTCAGGGAGAGCGACGTCGTCCAGGCGAAGGTCATCGCCATCAAGGAGGACGGCAAGATCGACCTCTCCATCAAGGCCCTCCAGGACCCGGCACCCCCTCGCCCCCGCAGGGGGAGCGACCCAGGGTTCGAGTCGATGCTCAAGAAGTTCATGCGCCAGAGCGAGGAGCGCCAGGTCGACTTCAAGCGCTCCGTCGAGCACAAGCGCAAGTAGCGCCCCGCGTGGGCGAGCTCCGGGGAAGCGACCTCTCGATCGTCCGTGAGCAGCTCGGTCGCGAGCCCACGGTTTCCTTCTCTGTGGTCGCCCGGTGCTCTGGCGGGCATCCCCTGGTCATCCGGAATGCACCCATCGACCAGAATGGCCATCCCTTCCCCACGCTGTTCTGGCTGACCTGCCCGCTCGCGGTGAAAGCCGTCGCCCGCCTGGAATCCGATGGCTGGATCGGCCGATGGAACGCCCGAGCAGAGAACGACGAGGCCTTAGAGGCCGCCCTGGCCGCCGCGCACGAGAAGTACGCTCGGGAACGCTCCCGAGGGTTCCCCCAGGCCCTCGCCTGGGGTGGCGTGGGGGGAGCCTCGCGGGGCGTGAAATGTCTACATGGCCACTACGCGAACCACGTGGCCGGCGGCGGGGACCCCATCGGTGCCTGGGTGGCCGGGGAGATCGAGCCGGTCCATCCCCAGGAGGAGCCCGGCCGAGTGGCAGCTTTAGACCTCGGGACCAACTCGATCCGGTTGTTGGTGGCTTCCGCGGCCCGTTCCGAGGATCAGGGCCTGGAGGAGTTCGCCCGGGACATGGTCATCACCCGGATCGGGGAGGGGGTCGACCGGACGGGCCGCATCGATCCGGAGGCGCTGGCCCGAACGCTCGACGTCCTGGAACGGTACTGCCGTCGAGCCCGGGCTCTGCACGCCGAACGCATCCGCGTCTCGGCCACGGCCGCCGTGCGGGAGGCCTCCAACCGAGACGACCTCGAGGCCGCGGTGCGAACGTACGCCGGCTCGGAGCTGGAGATCATCACCGGTGAACGGGAGGCGGCCCTGTCGTTCCTGGGAGCCACGCACGGGCTGGATGCCCCGGCCCCGTTCCTTGTGCTCGACATCGGGGGTGGTTCGACGGAGTTCGCTGTGGGGACGAAGGAACCGGAAGGTTCGGTCTCGACACCCATGGGAAGCGTTCGGCTCACCGAACGGCTGATCCGGACCGACCCTCCTTCGGAGCAGGATCTGGCCACCGTCCGGAACGCCGTCCACGGCATCCTGGACGATGTGAAACGGTCCGTTCCGGTTCGGACCGCACGCACGCTCGTGGCCGTGGCCGGAACGCCCACCACGATCCAGGCCATCTCGCTCGGCCTGCCCTTCTACGATCCGGAGGCCATCCACCGCTCGTGGCTCTCGGTGGGCGAGGCCGAGCGGGTCCTTGCCGAGCTGGCGAAGATGACGACGGAGGAGCGCTCGGCCATCCCGGTCATGGCCCCGGGTCGGGCCGACGTCATCGTGGCCGGGGGAGTGATCCTGGTGGAGGTGATGCGCCGGCTCGGTTTCGAACGAGCGCTCGTGTCGGAGACCGACATCCTCGACGGCTTGGCTCTGGAGCTCTTGGGGACCCTGTAACCTCTGTCGCCGTGCCCAGGAAGACCCGCCATCGTCAGCTCGCCCGGGTCGCTGCACGCAGGCAGGCCGAGCGCCGGCGGCGGCAGCGGCAGCGGATCACCGTCATCGCCGTCGCCCTGGTGGTGGCCCTGATCGGAGGTGTCGTTGTCTTCGCCGCGTTCACCGGGGGCGAGACGCCACCGGCGGCCTCGGGGACGCCCACCCCGTCGGCGTCATCCACCAACCAGCCGGTCGCCTGCGGCGCAACGGCTCCGGCCGATGCGAACAAGCAGCCGCAGGAGTTCGCCGAGCCGCCACCGATGAAGATCGATCCGAGCAGGACCTACACCGCGACGCTCGATACCTCCTGCGGCACCATCGCCATCCAGCTGCTGGCCGACCAGGCTCCCGAGACCGTGAACAGCTTCGTGTTCCTTGCCGGGAAGGGGTACTTCGATGGAACGCGGTTCCATCGCATCGACACCAGCATCGAGATCATCCAGGCTGGCGATCCCACGGGGACGGGCTCCGGAGG
>JBKPDU010000076.1:0-2828 GCA_046728055.1 Actinomycetota bacterium
GCTCCTCACCGGGTTGATCCGGCGGTTCGACCGTTTCGGGGTGAACATGGTGTTCCTCCACTGCTACCCGTTCCACCGGGACGCGGCGTACCTGGCATCGGTGTACGGGAACGTGTACTTCGACGTGGGTTCGGCCCTCCACTACCACGGCCCCAGCTCGGCCCGCCTGCTGGCGGAGGCCATGGAGGTGGCGCCGTTCTCGAAGCTCCTGTTCTCCTCGGATGCCTTCGGGCTCGCCGAGCAGTACCACGTGGGAGCCATGCTCTTCCGGCGGGCTCTCCGGGAGGTCCTCGACGGATGGATCGAGGCCGACCACTGCGACGCGGCCACCGCGGAGCGCATCGCCGAGGGAATCGCGAGGGGGAACGCGCTCAGGATCTATCCGCTGCCCTGACGGATTCGGCACTCGTTCGGAACGGCTCGATTCAATACAGCTCGAGGTACTCCTGGCGCTCCCAATTGCTCACCGAGTCGGCGTACCGGGCGAGCTCGTGGGCCCGGATGGTCGTGTAGACCTTCAGGAACTCCTCCCCGAAGAACTCCTTCGTGGCCGGCTCACCGGTGAGCTCGCCGAGCGCTTCGGGCAATGAGGAAGGGAGCGGCTCGAGCGAGGAGTCCTCCTCGGCCGGCGCCTCGCCCGACGGCGGGGGAGGGGTCAGTCCCTGCTCGATCCCAGCCAGCCCGGCCGACAGCAAGGCCGCACCGACCAGATAGGGATTCGACAGCGCGGTCGGGCCCCGGTTCTCCGTGTGCGTCGACTCGGGCGCGCCGCCCTTCACCCGAACGAGAGCCGAGCGGTCCTCGAAGCCCCAGGAGATGTTCGTCGGGCTGAACGTGTGCTTGCGGCGGCGTCGGTGACAGTTGACGGTCGGGGCGATCAACGCGTCGACCGCCTTGGCGTATCGGAGCTGCCCGGCGATGAAGGACCGGCAGACGTCGGTGATGCCCTGCGGGTCGTCGCTGTCGCCGAACGCGTTCTTCCCGGTATTGGAATCGACCAGCGACATGTGCGTGTGGCAGCCGCTTCCGGCCGAATCGGCGAACGGCTTGCTCATGAACGTGGCAAGGTACCCGTCGCTCCGCGCGACCTCCTTCACACCGTTCTTGAATGTGAACGCCTTGTCGGGGCCTGCCAGCCCTTTGCCGGGGGCGAAGTTGATCTCCCACTGCGACCCCGCGTACTCGCAGTTGGACGTGATGATGTCGACACCGATCTGGGGCATCTGCTCCAGGATGCGGCCGATCGTGGGGACGTACGCGTTCCGGATCGTGTTGAAGATGTGGTACCCGGTGAACAGCGGCTCCAGCGTCTCCGGGTTCAGGAGGTAGAACTCGTACTCGAAGCCCGTGACGGGCTCGTATCCCATGGCCCGGCATCTATCCAAGGCCCTGCGGTAGACCTGTCGGGGCGTGGCGTCGAGCGACGAGCCGTCGTACCACCTTGCGTCGCAGATCAGCCTGGCCGTCCGGTCGGCCCACGGGACGACCGCGGCGGTGTCCGGGTCGGGGAACAGCAGTTGGTCCGCGTACCGACGTTCCTCGTTGTAGAGCGTGCCGCTCACGACGTCCGACTGACTGTCCAGGACGCTCGCCCCGCCATACATGTTGAGGCCACGCTCGCCGTAGCCGAACGCGTGGCGAATGGGGACGGTCTTGGACCGCGACGTGCCATGGGTGTCGGGCAGCTCGAACCGGACCCACTCGATCCCGTCCTTCTGCCACCCCTCGAGGATGTCGTTCACGCCGGCCACGGGCAGCAGGATAGCGTTCCGTCCCGCCCAGACGTAATCGGATGCCGTTTCGTGCAGGCATCGACGGGGAGGTAATCTCCGGGCCATGGTGGACAGCACCGGAACCCGTGTGCTCCCCCTGGAGTTCGACCGGCGGTACCCGGCGCTCGTCAGGGGCCGGGGCGTCTGGATCGAGGACGTCGACGGGCGCCGATACCTCGACGCCATGAGCGGCGGCTCGATGGCCGCCACGCTGGGCCACGGCCGGACGGACATCATCCAAGCCGCCCGGGCCCAGGCCGAGCGGCTCGCCTACGTGCACGGCGAGCGGCTAACCAACCCCGCGCAGGAGCGCCTGGCCCGGGAACTCGTCGAGGTTGCCCCGGAGGGGTTCACCCGTATCCGCTTCGTGGCCAGTGGGTCGGACGCGAACGAGATGGCTCTCCAGCTCGCCCGGAGCTACCACGTCGAGCGAGGCGAGCCCGACCGGTGGCAGGTGATCTCACCGGCCCAGGCGTACCACGGTCCGACGATGGAGACCTTGGCCCTGACCGGCCGACCGGGGCTCCAGGGACCGTTCGGCCCCTACCTGCCTCATCACCTGCACATCCCCCCGAGCACTTGGCGCTTCGACCCCACCGGCGCGGCGGCACTGGAGGCACTGGACCGAGCCCTCGCGGAGTCGGGCCCTGGGACGGTCTCGGCGTTCTTCTGCGAGCCGATCAGCGCCGCGGCCCTGCCCGCCTACACGCCGCCCCGACGGTTCTGGGAGGGCTTGGCGGAGCGACGCGAGCGCCACGGCTTCCTCGTCCTGTTCGACGAGGTGGTCACCGGCGTTGGGCGAACCGGGCGGTGGTTCGCCGGCGCCGGGACGGAGTGCGCGCCCGACATCATCACCACCGCGAAGGGTCTGGGGGCGGGGTACGTTGCCATCGGGGCTCTTCTGGTCAAGGAGCACGTGTACGACGCGATCGCCCGCGGCTCGAGACGATTCCCGCTCGGGCACACGTGGGACGGCGCGCCGCTCGCATGCGCCGTGGGACTCGCAGTGCTGAACGCGATGCGCGCCGAGGGCTTGGTCGACCGGGTGCGAGACCG
>JBKPDU010000077.1:0-13706 GCA_046728055.1 Actinomycetota bacterium
CAGAATCGGTCAGCGAGTCAGCGACAGCTCGCGCTCACGGCGTGAAGAGACCAGTCCCGTTGCCCGATCCGGCCGAAGGTCGAGCCCACGAAGGAGCAGCGCGTTGACCGCGACGATGATCGTCGAGACGCTCATCGCGACCGCTCCCGCCGCGGGCGGGAGGACCACACCCGCCCATCCCAGGGCACCGGCCGCCAGTGGGATGGCGATGACGTTGTAGCCGACGGCCCACGAGAGGTTCTGCACCATCTTGCGGTAGCTCTCCTTGGACAGCCGCCTGACGGACACGACTCCCCGCGGGTCGTCGCTCGCCAGGACCACACCCGCCGACTCGATCGCGACGTCTGTCCCCGCACCGATCGCGATGCCGACGTCGGCTCGCGCCAGCGCAGGGGCATCGTTCACGCCATCGCCCACCATCGCCACCGACAGGCCGCGAGACTGGAGCTCGGCCGCCGCCGCATCCTTGTCCTCGGGCAGCACCTCTGCCTTGACCTCGTCCACGCCGAGGTCCTGGGCCACGGCTTCGGCGACCTGCCGCCCGTCCCCGGTGATCATCACGACCCGGATCCCCTCGGCATGGAGCGCCTGAACGGCGTCGAGCGACTCGGGCCTGATCTCATCCTCGAGCGCAAGGGCGCCAATCACGCTCCCCTCCCGGACGACGGTCAGCACGGTGGCTCCCCGCCCTCGCCACTTCGCGACCTCCTCCGCGATCTCGCCCGGCTCCTCCATCCCTCGCTCACGCACCAGGGCGGGACCGCCCACCTCGACGGCAACCCCGTCGACGACGCCCGCGACGCCACGACCGGTCATCGATCGGAAGTCCGCGGCGGGCGTGACCTCCCCGTGACCCCTTGCGGCATCCACGATCGCGCGAGCCAGAGGGTGCTCGCTGTTCGCCTCGACGGACGCGGCGATCCGAAGTACCTCCTCCTGACCCACCCCGACGCCCAGCACGTCGCGGACCACGGGGGCGCCCTTCGTGAGGGTCCCGGTCTTGTCGAACAGCACCGCGTCGATCGTCCGCATCCGTTCGAGCGCGAGGCGATCCTTCACCAGGATCCCGGCTCGGGCGGCAACTCCCGTCGAGATCGCGATCACCAGCGGGATCGCGAGCCCGAGGGCATGCGGGCACGAGATCACCAGCACCGTCACGCTCCGCTCGACCGCTTCACCGACGTCGCCGATCGCGCTCCAAACGACGAACGTCAGCACGCCGGCCGCGACCGCCACGTAGAACAGGATCGCGGCCGCCCGGTCGGCCAGCGCCTGGGCCCTGGAGCTGGAAGCCTGGGCCTCCCGCACCAGACGCTGGATGCCGGCGAGGGTCGTCTCCTCCCCCACCGCTTCGACACGGATCCGGACCGCGCCGTCTGTCGCGACCGTTCCGGCCACGACGCGGTCGCCCGGTCCATGCGTGACGGGCTTCGACTCTCCCGTCATCATCGACTCGTCGAACGCGGCGGTCCCGTCCACGACCGTCCCGTCCGCCGGGATGCGCCCGCCCGGACGAACGAGGACGATGTCACCGGGCCGAAGCTGGTCAACCGGGACGGTGTGGGTCATCGAGCCGTGGACCATCTCCGCCTCGTCCGGCAGGAGCGCGGCCAGCGCCTCGAGCGCTCCCGAGGCTTGGCCGAGCGCCTTCATCTCCTGCCAGTGGCCGAGGAGCATCACGTCGATCAGCAAGGCAAGCTCCCACCAGAACTCCAGGTCGAGGGCCCCGAACTCAGACGCCAGGCTCGCCACGAAGGCGACCAGGATCGCCAGCGAGATCAGCAGCATCATCCCCGGCTGTCGATCGCGGACCTCGCGGACGCCGCCTCGAAGGAAGGGCGCCCCGCCGTAGACGAAGACGATCGTTCCGAGGATCGCGGGGATCCGGTCGGAGAGTGGGAACGTTGGCGCGGTGAACCCCAGCCACTCCTGCACCATCCCCGACCACAGCAGCACCGGGACCGTGAGCAGGACGCTCAGCCAGAAGCGATCGCGGAACATCGCGACGCTGTGCCCGGCGTGCTGGTCGTGTCCCCCGTGTTCGCCGCCCTCGTGACCTTCATGACCGGCGTGCCCGGCGTGAGAAGGTGCCGCCCTCGGGCCGTGCTGCTCGTGGACAGGCTCCTCGACCCGTTCCTCAACGACCCCGGTGTTGTGGTCGTGGGCGGCGCCGTGACCGGGGTGGTGGTCCCCATGCGAATCGTGGCTCATGCTCTAAACGTATACCCTGGGAGGGTATACTTCGTCAACGGGAGCGCTCAGAGGAGAGACGATGGAGACACAGACACGTGGCTACACCGCTACGAAGGACCAGTTGCTCGACCGGCTCGCCCGGATCGAGGGCCAGGTAAGAGGCGTCGCGCGGATGGTGGAGGAGGACCGCTACTGCATCGACGTCGTGACACAGATCAACGCCGCAAGGGCGGCGCTCGACAAGGTGGCGCTTGGCCTCCTTGACGGTCACGTACGGCACTGCCTCGTTGAAGGGCACGGCAGCCCAACCGATCCCGCCAAGCAGGCCGAGGAACTGATGGGCGCGGTTGGGCGACTCCTCTCCCGGTGAATACCGATCCTCTCCCCCGCAGGGTCGCGCGTGAGAAGTAGGCAGCTTCGGCGGCAGGTCGCGGCACCTACGTCACCAGACCCCCCATCCTTGAGCGTTCACCCACACGTATCGACCTGCGGCGTTCGGGTTCTTGCGGTGTTCCCTTCGCCTTCTCTACTGGAAACGCGCTCTGACCAGCGCCGTTCCGCCGAGCCGACGAGGCGCGGCCGCGGGAAGGGCCCGATCTGGAGCCGCAGAACCGCGTCCACCAACACCAGTCTTCGGTGTTCGCTCAGCCGGTCACCGGACAAGTGTTCCGACGACCGCCGGAGGACCGGACAAGTCTTCGGCCGCCGTCCTCTCGAGGAGAGGGGGAAGTGGCATGGTACGTGCCGTTAGTCGAGCCCGAGCGCGTCCGCGATCCCGCCCACCTGGACCCCCCGGGCCTACCTCTCTCCGCCCCGCAGCGTGGAGGCGTCTACAATTCGGATTTCCTCGACGTTCCCGGCGCTTCCCTTCGTGACGAACAGGAGCCCAGTCTGCTGCCCGGGCACCTCATAAACTGGTGCCCCCGCTTCCACGACCCACACTCCGCCCTGACCGGGACCTGCCGCACCGCTTGCGGCGGGAGGGGAACTTTCACCAGGAACAGCAGCTCCGCCTGCGGATGGCCCAGGACCGACAAACCGTTCGGTTGGAAGATCCCCGACGAACAGTCCACGCAGCGGCGTGAACTCCTTTGTTTCTCCCTCGTTCTCCACAGGTCTACCTCCCTCCATGCCCCTCCGATCGCAGCCTAGGGGATTGCGGGCCAGCCAGAGTACGGCGACGGCTCGGGAGGCTCGGCAACGCCGGACCCCGTCAGACCCCGAGGCCTCCAGCGCGAATGCCGGCGACACGGCTTCGACTTTGATCTCACCGTCGACGATCCAGATCGGCATGACGGAGACGATGCGGCTGCTCACCCCGCTGGTACCACGTCGGGTTGTTCACCCGATCTCGCGGTCTTTCGTGTCGAGACTGCACACATCGCCTGCCCCGTGTCCGCTGGGCCGGGGGACGACTGCCGGCGGCGAAGACCCTGGTACGACCTCCGCGAGAAGTCGATTGGGCCAACGGCGAGACCTACTTGACCTACTTCGTTCTCTTGTGGAGCGGCTGGCCTAGCTGTAGTTCCCATCGACGTTGTTACAGCCGATCGAACGGCCTCCCAGCGCGATGTGGGGTCGCCGCCGATTGTAGAAGGTGAGCCAGCCCGGGAGAGCTCGAAGACGGTCCCGGTTGGAGGTGTACAGCCTCCGGTACGCCCACTCTCTCAGCATGCTCTGGATGAACCGCTCGGCCTTGCCGTTGGTCTGTGGCCGGTACTTGGCCGTGAGCAGATGCCGAGCTCCGATCGACTGCAGGGCATCCCGGAAGGTCCCGGAGTTGGTGTAGGACAGGTGCCGATCGGTCATGACCCGCTCGACCTTGACCCCGAGCTCGGCGAAGGAGGCAGCGGCATCGAGCACGAAGCGGGCCGTGGTCTGCCCCAGCTCGTCGGGGTGCACCTGAACGAAGGCCACCCGGGAGTGATCGTCCACGGCCACGTGGAGGTAGTCGTAGCCCTGTCGTCGACCACTTCCTGAGGTGGCCTTGGCCGCTCGCCCTCGAAGCCGGTGCCCACCACCGGGTGGGATGCGGCCGAGCTTCTTGACGTCGAGGTGGACCAGCTCCCCCGGACGCTTCCGTTCGTAGCGGATGGGGATCCTGGTCGACCGGTCGGTGTCGTGGATCCGGGAGCATCCGTGACGGCGGAGCACCCCATAGACGGTGGACCGGGGATGCCCGAGCATCGGCCCCAGGCGGTGAGGACCGTCGCCCGTGCGTCGGCGAGCTCCCAGGATCCGGTGCACTTGGGCCGGAGGAAGAGCATGAGGCCGCCGCCGGGGAGCCGAGGTTCGGTCCTCCAGGCCAGGCAGCCCTTCCTGCCGGTACCGCCTCACCCACTTGGCCACGGTGGCCCTGGAGACCCCTGCGGAGACAGCGGCCGAAGCCTGAGTCCACCCCTCGACGAGAACCCGATCCACCAGCAACCTTCTGCCAAGTGGGGTAAGAGCCGCCCTACGATGTCCCACGAGAGCCTCCTCTCGGTCGGAGTCGTCAAACCCAGACCGTGAAGGAGGCTCTCCTCATGTCAACAACCTTCGTGGGAACTACACCTAGCCCTCGTACTCGGCCCCGATCGGCGAGCCGCAGAAGTCAGCATCGCCCATCGAAACGTTCGGCAGGTCGCGATCCTCGATCGTCTCGTCCGAGCTCGACACGGGGACCAGCAGACGTCCCTCCACGTCGAGAATCGTCGCATGCACGCGATACCGAGATGCCTCGCCCTCCGAACGGAGCGCCGTGATGACTGCCAGCCGGTTCTCGGGGTCCTCCTCGCACGACAGCCAGTGAAGGTGCGTGACCGAACCGAACCACACGAAGTCGTCGGCCCCCGGCGCGAGTCCGAACTCGTCGTGCCACGGATCGCCGGGCGGGGCCACCTCGAGGCGTTGCATCCCACCCACATCGTCGAACCGGTAGAGCGAGAACACGAGCGTCGAGGCGCCCGCCATCGTCTGGACGGCGATCTCCGCACGACCGTCGCCGTCGATATCCGGCGCCGAGAACACGTGACACTGCCACGGGGTGTCGCACTCCGGGAGCGTCTGAGTGAGAAGGCTCGTCGTTCCGTCTGAGAAGTGACGCTCGACCCGGAGCTCGTACCGGCCCGGCTCCTCGTCACACGGCTCGACCGTGTCGACCACGACGCGGTCAGCGACGCCGTTCCCGTCCACGTCGACCTCGATGTCGGTGAGGTCGCACACCCACGAGGGCATGACGGCGCCGAGCGACGGCGTCGGAGAAGGGATCGGCGCACCCGTGTCGCCAGGCGTTGGCCTCGTCGCCGGACCGATCACACGCGACAACCCGTAGACAGTCGCACCGGACGCCGCGAGCGCGACGACGACCATCGTCACGACGCCCGCGCGACGGACGAGCCGTCGGAGGGCGCGCCGCCGGCCGACGCGCTCGACGACGCCGTCTGTTCCCACCGGCAGCGTCGCCCGGCGGAAGAGGGACCTGATGCGGTCATCGGTGCGCGACATCGTTCACCTCCTCGTCGTCGGCGAGCGCGGCTGCGAGCGCCTCCCGGGCTCGGTGGAGCGAGCTCTTGACGGTGCCCTCGGAAATCCTGAGCGCACGCGCGATCTCGGCGACGTCCATGTCGAGGTAGTAATGGAAGACGGCGACCTCTCGGCGCCTCGCAGGAAGCGAGCGCAGGGCCTTCAGGACGTCCGCGCGATCCTCGGCGTCGACGATCGCTGCCCGCCCGGACAGCTCCGCGCCTAGGCGACGGCGCGCCGAGACCTCGCGCAGGAACCGCCGGAGACGGTCGCGGAGCAGGTTCCGTGCGACCGCCGCGACCCACGCCGGGAGCGACTCGATCCGGTGACCGCGCTCCGACGCCTCCCAAGCGCGAGCGAGCGCCTCCTGGACGGCGTCCTCGGCCGCTTGCACGCTGCCGCCCAGCAATGCCATCGCGTTCACGAGGCGGACGTAGTCCGAGGCGACGAAACTGCGGATCTCGTGCTCGTCCAGACTCCCCTCCTCGGTTACGGTCACGATAGGAACGACGCTGGGCGGCCGCGGGTTGCTCGAGCAGGCGGGTGACGAGGAACGATCGTGGACGCGACGAAGGGCCACGTACGCCGGACCCAAAGATCGTCAGCCGAACAGGCGTCGACGAAACGGGAGACCACGACGCTGGGGTCACCTAGCGGTCCTTGTCCAGTCGCGCTCACGCTCGCAGCCTGGCAGGACTGGTCCAGGAGCGACGGTCGCTCAGGCCCGTCGCAGATGGAGGTGGGTGAACCCTGCGAATCGTCCGACGGAGACAACGGTCCCGCCATCTCCCAGCGCGGCCGCCTTCTGCCGCAGCTGCTCGAGCGCCCGTTCGCTCGGCCGCCCGTAGCACTCGATCGCGGTGAGCGTCAACAAGTGCAGCTTGCGAAACTCCGCGTTGCCGATGTCCAAAGGAAGCTCCAACGATGCCGAATCGGGATGGACCGCCACGACGGTCATCTTCGATGATGCTTCGTCGATGTAGAACCCGTATGAGATCAGTTGAGGTTCGCGGGCGTCGATGAAATCCACGAGCCGTCGGACTCCAGCTTTGAGCTCTTCCAGCGAACCCTCTCGGAAATTGGAATGGTCGATGTACACGATGGGCTCTGAAGCGCTGACTGTTGCCTGGCCGGCCATGCGACCTCCCTCTCGTCAACGCGGCAGGCGGACACACGAGTATCGCATTCCCAGTGAAGAGGCAGGTGGGCTCCGTCATCAAACAGCCCGACCCCACTCTCGAGCAAGAAACCCACACCAGCTGGCCGGGACATTGTGGTTCTTAAGGTGTTCCCTTCGCCTTCGCGTGGAGAGAACGGGCAAAACGTGGAGCCCGAGCGGACTCCACGCCTCCTCCTCGTTGTGAGTCAGGCGGAGGATGCTGTTCAGGCGCCCTGTGCAGCCTCCATGTTCTTGGTGACCACCTCCATCGTCTGGTTGAGACGGTCTGTGGGACTGAACTCGACCAGCGAGGTCCCCGCGAAGATCACCGGGGTGTGGCCGGGCCCTACGAAGTACGCATCTCCGGTCACAAACTCTTCGTCGCCCCCAGCCGTGTGAAAGATCAACTTCCCTTCGAAGATGTACCCCCAGTGCTCGCACTGGCATCGGTCGTCCGGCAGCCCCACGAACAGCGGCGTGAGGTCCGCGTCCTGGGTGTAGCTCTCCCAGCCGACGGTGTAGCCACCGAGCTCCGCGTAGTGCCCCTCGAAGCCCTCCATCTCCACGTGGTCAGCGGCATTCGACTTCGACGCCTTGGCCATCCTCCCCTCCTTTCAGCGCGCTCCGGCGCGCTCCTCGGCGAGCCGTGCTAGGTTGCGGATCCCCCGCCGCGCGAATGACGCGGAGACCCTCAGGCCCACCGAACGCAGCCCCGGGACCTTGAACATCGCCAACCCACCCGGCAGCTCGCTGAGACGGACCACCCGCAGCGTGTACGAGATGCGGCATGCCTCGCCCCGTTCCATGAGCTCATACCGGTGGATGTTCGTCCACTCGACGACCTTGCCTTTCTTCGTCGACAGGCGGGCCTCGGTGACGAACTCGAACAGGCTCGGGCGCGAGGCCTCGGTCACGACCGACGAGTCGGCGAACCGACCCATCGGGTCTGCGCCCGTGCTGCTGAACTCCGTTCCGACCGAGGCGGGGCCCTCCGGCGCCTCGATCGTGAGCAGCCGGAAATTCTCCTTCGGCTGCCTCGTCCCGGCCCACTGGAGATGGGTCCGGATCTCCGCCAGCAGGTCGTAGACCACCTCGGCCGGTGCCCCGCTTGCCTCCTCCACGTGAACGCGCAGCTCTCGGCCCTTCAGGGCGTTGGGCCGCCCGCTCCTTTTCTGCTGCGTCGCCATGACGCTCCTCCTTTCCCCCCGGCCATCCGGGATGGGACGAGGGTGTGCCAAAGCGGCGATGGGAGGATGGGGAGCGTTCCCTATTTCTTGGCGGGATTTCCGCCGACGTACCGAACCGCGTACGCAGCCGCCTCCGCCCGGCTGCGAAGGTTCAGCTTCGCGAGCACGCTGCTGACGTGGTTCCCGGCCGTCTTCGTCGAAATGAACAGGCGAGCCGCGACCTCGGCATTGGTGAGACCCTCGCCGAGCAGCGCGAGCACCTCCCGCTCACGCTTGCTGAGCAAGCCCAGGTTCTTGGGTCCGGTCCGCCCGGCGACCCCCCGGTCCCGCAGGAAGGCCGCCGCCTGGTCGGCGTCCCGGGTTGCCCCGAGGCGTTCGAACTCGGCCAGCGCAGTCTTTGCCTCGCCGAGCGCAACCTGTGGCTCGGCACGCTCATAGGCCCGCGCCAGCTCCAACCGGGCTCGCGCAGCGTCGAGAGGAAGGTGCTGAGCGGCGAACGCCGAGACGGCTAGACCGAGTGTCTTCGGGGCATCCGGATACCCCTTCGCGGCCCTCACCCGCCCCCGCGCGAAGCCAGCAATTGCCTCCAGCCTGGGAAGTGACGACTGGGCCGCAATCCCCTCGAGCCTCGCAGCTGTCGCCTCGGCAGCGTCTATATCACCTTGGGCCAACTGCACATCTACCAGCTGCGCGAGGAACGGCGCGGCGAGGACGTTTTCGTCGCCGATCGCGTTCAGCCTCCTATGGAGCACCGCCGCCGCCATCGCCGTTTCGCCCGACGCCAGGTACAGAGAAGCGAGCGCGTGGGTGGACTCCGGCAGCTCCTCGAACCCGGAGAGCAGCTGTTGGGCCTCCTCGAGCCTTCCCTGCGTCACTCGGAGCTCGGCGAGCTTCGCCGCTGGGTGAACGCAGCGCGCTCGCAGGTTGGCTGCCTCCATGGCCCGCAGACCCTCGGCGAGCATCCCGTCGGCCATCTCCCAATCGCCGGAGGCGATGAACATCTCGGCGCAGCACGCGTAGCAGAAACCCAACACCGCCACATGGTTGTGGGAGGTGATCCACCCTTCGACTGCCTGCCCCCACTGCTCGATGCGTTGCCAGTCCGCGGCGAGCTCGCACGCGGCGATCCCGGCACAGATCACGTCTCCAATCGTCTCGAGACTACCAACGTCGCCGCCGGTCGCCGCCGTGAGCGCCTCGTCCACCTTGGCCATCCCCACCGCGACGTGGCCAGCCGCGACCTCCGCGTAGCCGAGCCGAACGAGCGCGGCTGCCTCCAAGTCATCGTCGCCGAGCCGCCGCGCCGTCTCCAGAGCAGCCTTCGCCTGAAGTCCCATCTCTGCCGGAGCATCGGAGCGCTCAGCTCGGGTGAGCGACAGCCATCCCTGCTCGGGGACATCCACCACATCCCGCAGCAGGCCCTCTGCCCGCGCGTACCACCCCGCGCTGACCGCCGAGTTGCCATAACCGGCCGCGTACTCCCGCGAGAGCCAGAGAGCATTGCCGGCTGCGCCCCGGATCTCCCCTGCAGCGCGGTTGCCTGCGTACGACTTCTCGATCTGCGAGATCGCGCCCTCGGTGTCCTGCAACCACCACAGGGCGCGCCCAAGCCCCGCGTGCGCCATCGGGCTCTCTTCGTCTTCTAGAGCCGCCTCGAACAGAGCTCGGGCGCCCTCCCAGTCCCCCGCACGTAGTGCTGCCTCGCCACGGGTGATCGCGTCGTGTTCTGCCTCGACATCCATCGCCGACATGATGATGCTGACAGACTGGCTCTGTGGTCGCCAGCTACCCGCCGGATCCGTTCGACGACCTCTTATCCCGCAAAATCGCTTCGCCTTCCTTCCTCCAGTTGGCGCTTCAGCGCCTCCGCGGTCCTCAGGAGGTTCGCTCTTCCGGTCCGGGTTATGAGCGGCCCCATGAACTTGAACAGGCCTTTGGGGATCATCTCGAGCTCATGATCCACCCGGGTCTTCCCGCCGAGATCGGCGAACGTGAACCGGTGTCCGCCTCCAAGCGACCTCATGCGTGGCACCAATCGGACCCGATGATCCCGATCGAACTCCTCCAGCCGCTGACGGACCTTGCCGAACCCTCGGAGCTCCCACTCGAACTCCGAACCATCCCGCGCCTCTCCTGGGGTAAGGCCTCGCGAGCTCTTGATCGTCGGATTCCACGAGGCGTAGTTCCCCGCGTCGACGACGGTCGCGAACACTTCTTGCACGGGCCTATCGATCACTTGCGAGAGTCTGTGAATCACCGATCCGCCCCACGCATGGGACCCAACTGCTCTCGTTACCGCCCAGAGCGAAGGAACGCGAACGGCGCCGAGTCGAAGAGCGCGCGGATCCAGGCGATCTTCCCGTCCTCGACCCCGTACCACTCGCAGATCAGCTGGGTTCCCGCCGGGGTGTTCGTCACCATCTCGTACAGAACGACGACCTGATCGCCGGTCGAAGACACGTGCTTGGTCTCGACGGACTCGACGATCGTCCAGAGCCCCTGGACCGCCTTCAGGTAGTCGTCCGCGCTCTCTAACGTGTCGAACGGTCCCTCGAAGTGCAGATCGTCCGCGAGGGTCGTTCTCGCGGCTTCGAAGTCTCCGGCGCCCAGCGCCTGCTTGTAAGCGGTGACCACGTCTGTGCCCATGCTCGTTCCCCCCTGGAGGTTGAGGAGACAATCATGTCCAGGCGACCCGCCCGACGGAATGGCTGAGACGCCGGAAGACCTGGCCCGGCGTCCACCGGGCAGCCCTAGGTTTCTCCCGTCGTCTTCTTCGCGATAATCAGCTATCCGATCGGATCGACCGACTCGGCGGCAGATAACGGAACGAGGCAAGAAATGCAGAAGACGGTTGCTCGGTTCGCGGATGGAGACATCGCGGAGGAGTTGCTTCGCGACTTCCGGATCGAATCCTCCGTGCTCTGTCGCTCGGTCATGGTGGCTCCGTGGGGGTTCGGCGTCGCGGGGCGGGAGGTTGGCTCGTTCCACATGGTGCTGCAGGGTCGAGGGTGGCTGGAGGTGGACGGGGTGGAGGAAGCCATCCCCGTCCGAACTGGAGACCTGGTCGTCATCCCGAACGGGCGGCCACACTGGGTCAAGGACTCACCGACGACCATCGCGCCGTCCCTTGACTCGATCCTCGCGAATAACGATGTCGTCGACGGGGAGCTCCGTTTCGGTGGCGACGAGGGGCCCTTGACTGAGATCGTTTGCGGCGTGTTCTCGGTTGAGGGTCCGGCACCATGGGTCGAACGGCTCCCACCCGTCGTGGTGTCCCACTCCGCCCCTGGACGATCCGCGTGGCGAGGCACCGCCGCCGCAGCGCTCCGAGACGAGGCGCGTGATCCGTCCAAGGGCGGCGCGACCGTGGTGAACCGCCTGCTCGAGTCGCTGCTCGCCGACGCGGTACGAGGGAAGCTCGCTGAGCTCGCGACCGACGCGACCGCACCGCGCCGGGCGGTGGCGGACGAACGGATCGGTCGCGTCCTGGCCCGACTCCACGCACGCCCAGAAGAGCCCTGGACCGTCGGCACGATGTCCAGGGTCGCCGCCATGTCTCGCTCTGCGTTCGCCGACCGGTTCCGATCACTCGTGGGCGAAGCACCCAAGGAGTACCTCAGCCGGCTCAGACTGGTGCGTGCGGCCAGGCTCCTTCGAACGACCGACGCGACGCTCGGCGAGATCGCGACACGAGTAGGGTACGGGTCGGGAGAGACGCTGAGTCGCGCCTTCAAGTTGCACTTCGGAAAGCCTCCGAGCTCGGCCCGACAACGGCTTGACTAGTCTTCGAGCACGCTCAGACAACCCGACCGCAGTCGCTGCGCCTACCCAAACCGCATGGCCAGCAGCCTTCCAGTTCTTGAACAACGGCGGGGTGACATGGACCTCTCCCGTTCGGATCTCGGACGCGTCCTCGGGTGCGAAGTACAAGAACGCCGACGGGTTCCTCGAGTTCTACGGCGACTACGGCGAGATCGCCGTGATGAGCGACGGTCGGACGGTTGCGACGTGGAGCGAGGGCTTCAGCTGGCTGGGGCCGGGAGGGACCTGGTTCAATATCGGTAGCTGACCGCCGCCAAGTCTGCGCCGTGGGCCCTCCTTCGTTTGGGTTCGGCCACGCCATGCTCGTCACTCAGCAGAGGTAGGCTCTGCATCTGATCACAAAGGCGCCATTCGGCGGCACGGGCCACGAGAGCACCCGCACGATCTTCGGTGCAGCGGCCCTCAGCCGCGTTTCGCACGCAGACGCGGAGCGGACGCTGGATCTCCTTCTCGAGCACGGTGTGAATCACATCGACACAGCCGCCTCATACGGAGACTCGGAGCTGCGGATCGCGTCGTGGCTGAAGCGACACCCGGGAGCGTTCTTCGTCGCCACCAAGACGGACGGACGCGATTACAAGAGCGCAAAAGAGGAGCTCCACCGCTCGCTCGATCGGTTGGGCGTCGACCGGATCGACCTGCTGCAGTTGCACAACCTGGTCGACGTCATCGAGTGGGAGTCCGCGCTGCGCGAGGGTGGTGCGCTCGAGGCAGCGGTGGAAGCGCGCGAGGAGGGGCTCGTTCGCTTCATCGGCGTCACGGGGCATGGGCTCTCGATCGCGGCCATGCACCGTCGCTCGCTCGCTCGTTTCCCTTTCGACTCGGTGCTGCTCCCTTACAACTTCCGGCAGATGCAGGACGAGCGCTATGCAGCAGAGTTCGAGGCGCTGGCTGCGACCTGCGCAGAGCGCGGGGTTGCCATACAGACGATCAAATCGATCGCGCTCGCGCCCTGGGACGGTCGCCCGCAGGCGGCGTCGACCTGGTACGAACCGCTCACCGATCCGGAAGACATCAGCCTGGCGGTGCATTGGGTGCTCGGCCGTGAGGACGTGTTCCTCAACACTGTCGGTGACGTCAGGCTCCTTCCGTACGCGCTTGCGGCAGCCGAGCAATTCTCCGGGGAGCGCCCGAGCCACGAACGGATGTACGAGCTGGTGCGGCGTCGCTCTCTGACGCCCCTCTTCGTGTAGCGCTCGTCAACCTTGCGGCTCGTCGACGAGGATGATCGAGTCGGCAACGGCGGACAGGTCCGGGCCAACCACCTCGGGGGGCTGCCCGACCACGAAGGGGACATCCGTCCGCGCCACGTACGCTGCGCCGCATCCCGCGTGCATCGCTCCACCAGCGAGCCGTGGAGCAGCCGTTCGAACCACTCGCCCATCGGGGCGGCGTCGCCAACGCTCTGGGGAACGGCTCGCGCAGGACCGCCAGGTCGAGCAGCGTTTCGTTCACATCGAAGACGAGCGCCCGGGCCACACGGACCTCCGCCCAGCTTGTCGACAGGCCCAACCATAGCCGGCACCCGACCCTCGTCGCTCAAGCGGAGATGCCGAACTGATCCGCCACCACTCGATCCCTCCCGCCGCCCCACAGTGGGATGCGACATTCGATTGAGTTGCCCTGGGGTTTACTCAGCTCACCCGCTCGATGACGACCTCGGCTACCGGGTCCGTCCATCCGTGGATCGCCGGGACCAAATCGGCGATCCCGAGGATCCCGTCGTGGTGGTGGATCACGCCGCCCTCGGCGAGCGCCGGGTTCGAGACTCCGGTACCTGGCTCCCCGGATGACACACCGACCAGCCCCTGACACGGCGGGACGATGTCGGCGAAGTCCTC
>JBKPDU010000078.1:0-33941 GCA_046728055.1 Actinomycetota bacterium
TCGCAGCCACCGGCCGAGCTGCGACGCGGCCCGTGGCCACGTATAGAAGCGCTCGACCCGCTCCCGGCCGGCCTTGCCCATACGCTCGGCCAGCGCCGGGTCCTCGAGCAACGCGGAGATCGCGTCCGCGATCTGCTCCACGCTCCGTCCGTCCACCAGGATCCCCGTCTCGCCGTCGACCACCGATTCCCGTGCCCCGCCGGAGTCCCCCACGACGACCGGGCGCC
Organism: Actinomycetota bacterium; assembly: GCA_046728055.1. Taxonomy (GTDB): domain Bacteria; phylum Actinomycetota; class UBA4738; order UBA4738; family HRBIN12; genus AC-69. The sequence continues at coordinate 228 of JBKPDU010000078.1, forward strand.
CGCACGCCCCTGCCTCGATGAAGACGTTGCCCCATCCCTCGACCTCCAGGCCGCCGAGTCGAGTGCGGCACGGCATGGCGAAGACGTCTCCCGCGGCGTAATAGGTCGGCAGATCCGCCTCGGAGACCTGTCCGGCGAAGACGACGGACCCCTTCGGAGCCAGCGCCGCCATCCGTTCCAGCGTTGGCCGATACGGGCCGCCGCCCACGATGAGCAGCGCGGCGTCGGGGACACGCCGTCGGACCAGCGCCATGGCGCGGATCAGCACGTCTTGCCCCTTCCGGGCCACCAGGCGACTGACGCATGCGACCACCGGGCGGCCGGCGAGCCCGTGCCGTTCGAGGATCCGACCGGTGGGGAGGCCGGGATGGAACGCCTCGACGTCGGCGCCGGGGTACATCACGGAAACCGGGACGTCATCAGGCACCGCGGTGCGCACGACACGCGCGATGAACGCACTGCACATCACGGGCACGCGCGCTGCGCGCGACGTCATGTACACCAGACCAGCGTGGGCTCCGGGCAGGAGCGACAACCAGTAATCGAACCCATGCGCCGCCACCAGGTACGGGATGCCCCGGCCGGCGAGGCTCGGTCCCATGGCGGCCAGCGGCATGGCATCCCCGAACAGCACCACGCGGGTCCCCGATCCTCCGACGAGCTCCCACAGCATCCGTCGCGACGCCGGCGTCGGCCACAGGAACCGACCAGGTGCTCGAACGATGCGGTAGGGCTCGGCGGCGTCGAACTCGTCGGACCCTTCCCAGGAGGGGGCAAGGACGGTCACCCGGTCCGCCGGGAACTCGCGGATCAACGCGTGAAGCGTCCGCTGGATCCCGCCCACGCGCGGGGGGAAGTCGTTCGTGACCAGCAGCGTCTGCGGGATTTCCACGGCCGCCTATCCTCTCAGAGGGTGAACACGCACCGGCTCGAGAAACAAGTCGAGGCCCTCGACGAGGGCCGCGCGTTCGTCGACGGTCGTCGGCTACGAGCCGTCGAGGTGACCGGAAGCGACGCCGGCCGGTGGTTGAACGACCTGGTCACCTCCGCCGTCGAGGACATCCCCCCGGGTGGCTCGACTCGGTCGCTCCTCCTCACCCCCACCGGCCGGGTGCGAGCCGATCTCTACATCGTTCGAAGCGACGGCGGATTCCTCCTCCTCCAGGAGCCGGATCAACCCGCCGCCCTCGACGAACTGCTTCGGCCCTACATCCTGTCATCCGACGTCGTCATGCGGCGAGTCGCACGCGCGCACGCCGTCCTCCTGCCCTCAGATCGTGGATGGACGGTGGCCAGGGACGCGCCCGACGGAGCCGTGGAGGCGAGCGTGGAGGCCGGCGAGGTGTGGCGGATCCGTCGAGCGATCCCCAAGTTCCCCACGGATCTGAACGAAGAGTCGCTTCCCGCCGAAGCGGGACTCGACTACTTGATCGACTTCACCAAGGGATGCTTCCTGGGCCAGGAGGCCGTGGCCAAAGTTCGAAACCTCGGTCACCCACCACGGGCCGTCCTCGCCCTGCGGGCCCCCGCTCCCGTCCGGCCCGGTGATCCGGTGTTCGCCGACGGCCATGATGTAGGCGCCGTCTCGAGCGCGGCACCGGCGCGGGAGGGGTTCGCCGTGCTCGCGCGGATCCGCTGGGATGCGAGAACGCGTCCACTGACCACGGCCTCCGGTGGTGAGCTCACGCCGCCGTGAGTTCGCCACCCGCCCGTTACTACGGCGGTCGCGACTTTTCAAGACTTCATTTGGCCATCGCCTCGGGACGAGAATGGGCTTCGTGCTCGAACGGCCGCCAGGCCGCTGGTCAGAGTCGATATGGACCTCGGGGGGGATCGACTGGTGAGCAAGGAGCGCACGAGCGGTATCGACCTCCAAACCCTTCCTCGGAACCCTTCACCGCCGGACATGTGGCAGGACAAGGCGGCCTGCCACGGCCTGGATCCCGACGTGTTCTTCCCCACCTCGGAAGAGGAGGCGGGGCCGGCGCTCGCCTTTTGCTCGGCCTGCGGCATCCGGGAGATGTGCCTGGCCTGGGCGCTGAAGAACGGCGAGCGGTATGGCGTGTGGGGCGGGATGACCGAGCAGCAACGCCGTCGCCTGGTCCGGTTCGTGGCCTGAGCATCTCGGCTGGTCACGGCGGCGTCGGCCCGCCCATACTGGCTGGCCCATGAGCGACGTCACGGTCACAGCGGCCGCGCCGCTTCGCATCAGCTTCGTCGGAGGTGGGACCGACTTCCCTCACTGGTATGGGTCGCACGGGGGAGCGGTCCTCTCCGCGACCATCGACCACCGTGCCGAGGCCACGCTCAGGCCACGGAACGACGATCGCATCCGGATCCGATCGCTCGACCTGCACCAGATGATCCAGTACCGCCTGCACGAGTCCCCCGAGTACGACGGGGTGATGGACCTGTCGAAGGCGGCCATCGACCGGATCGGTGTCCACCGAGGGGTCGACATCGAGGTCCACTGTGACGCGCCGCCGGGCAGTGGACTCGGCGGCTCCTCGGCGGTGGTGACTGCGGTGGCCGCGGCGCTCGCGGCCTTCGCCGGTCGTTCGCTCACTGCCGACGAGTTGGCTCGGACGAGCTACGCGATCGAGCGCGAAGACCTGGGGATCGCCGGCGGCTGGCAGGACCAGTACGCCGCGGCGTACGGGGGGTTCAACCTGCTCGAGTTCGCCGGACGAGGGGTCGAAGTCACCCCCGTCCGCGCGCGGCTCGACGTGCTCCGGCGCCTGCGCGAGAACCTCATCCTTTGTTACACGGGACAGGTCCGGGCGAACCTGGGCCTCATCGACACGCAGATCAGGCTGTTCGAGGAGGGGCGCGAGGAGACCATCCAGGGGATGAAACAGCTTCAGGCGATGGCCTACGAGATGCGGGACGCCCTTGAGTCCGGGGACGTGGATGGCCTGGGCGAGATGCTCCGCGAGGCGTACGAGAGCAAGAAGCGGATGAACCCACACATCGCCGAGGGCACCAGGATCGAGCGGCTGTTCGACGCGGCGACGAAGGCCGGCGCGACCGGCGGAAAGATCTGTGGGGCCGGCGGTGGTGGATACCTCCTGCTCTATTGTCGGCAGGACCGTCAGTTCGAGGTCGGGGCCGCGCTCGAGCGAATGGGAGGGAGGCTCGCCCCGTTCGCGTTCACGTCCACGGGGGTCGAGGCTCGGGTGGGGAACGCGGTGTGGAGGCCTGCGCGGCGATGAGCACACGATTCGTGCTCCTCGATCGGGACGGGACGATCAACGAGGAGGTCGACCACCTCGACCGGCCCGACCAGGTGACGCTCATCCCCGGCGCCGCGGCGGCGCTCCGGCATCTTCGGTCGGCCGGCCTGGGGCTGGTGATCCTCACCAACCAGGCGAACGTGGGGCGGGGGCTCCTCCCGCCGGACCGGTTGAAGGAGATCCATGCCCACCTCCTCGACCTCCTGGCGGTCGAGGGAGTGCAGGTCGACGATCTCTACGTCTGCCCCCATGCGCCCGAGGACGGGTGCGAGTGCCGGAAGCCGAAGGCGGGTCTGGCGCTTCGGGCCGCGGTGGATCACGGGTTCCGGCCTGCCGATGCCTTCGTCGTCGGTGACCACGCCGCCGACATGGGGCTGGGCCGAGCCATCGGGGCCAGCACGATCCTGGTCCGCACCGGGCACGGCGAGGAAGAGCTGGCCGCGGGGGCCCAGGCCGATCACGTCGTGGCCGACCTCCCGGAGGCCACCGGCGTGATCCTCGACATCGTCTCATCGGTAGCCCGGCGGTGACGGTCGCCGACTCGATCGCCGAATACCTGTCCCAGGTCCAGGCCACCCTGTCGGCGACGGCCGAGAACTGCTCCGAGGAGATCGCCCGCGCCGCCGCCGCCGTCGCCGAGAGTGTCCGGGGCGGCGGCAAGGTCCTGATCTGCGGGAACGGTGGGAGCGCCGCGGACAGCCAGCACCTGGCCGCGGAGCTCGTGAGCACCCTGACGGTGGATCGTCTGCGGCCCGCCATCCCGGCCGTTGCGCTGACGACCGACACGTCGATCCTCACGGCTGTATCCAACGACTTCGGCTTCGAGGGCGTCTTCGCCCGCCAGGTCGAGGCCCTGGGGACGGCGGGCGACGTGCTGATCGGGATCTCCACGAGCGGGAACTCCGAGGACGTCGTCTTGGCGATGGAGCAGGCCGCGAGACAGGGGATGCGGACCATCGCGCTGACCGGCGAGTCCGGCGGGAAGCTCGGCCCCATCGCCGACATCGCGATCCTGGTCCCGAGCTCGCAGACCTCACACGTTCAGGAGGCGCATCTGGCGGTGGAGCAGCTCATCGCCTTCCTGGTGGAGGACGAGCTCTATCCTCGGCGCTAGCCCCGGCCACGCCTCGGGACTCCCCGGGGCTTGACCATCGAACACCCGTTCGGTATCGTCGCATGCTCGCGGCCCCGGCGGAGGCCGAGGCGTGCTGCCCCAACCGGTCCAGACCACCTTGCAGGAGGGGATCCCGCTCCACGAGGTGACGTTCTGCATCGTCGACCTGGAGACGACCGGGGGGTCCCCGGCCGACTCGCGGATCACCGAGATCGGAGCGGTGAAGTACCGGGGCGGCGAACGGATCGGGGTGTTCCACACGCTCGTGGCTCCCGGAACGACCATTCCCAGGTTCATCACCCACATCACGGGGATCGACGACGCCATCGTCCGTGGCGCACCGACGCTGGAATGGGCCCTCCCGGGGTTCATCGAGTTCGCCCGGGGATGCGTCTTCGTGGCACACAACGCCAGGTTCGACTTCACGTTCCTGAACGCCAGCCTGGTTCGCCTGGAGTACGAGCCGCTTCCCTCCCCTCCCGTGTGCACGGCGCGGCTGGCTCGCCGCGTCGTGTGGCCCGACGTGCCGAACGTGCGACTCCACACGCTGGCTCAGTACTTCCGGACGGGCGCTCGTCCCGCCCACCGAGCCCTCCCCGACGCCCAAGCGTGCGCGGAGGTGTTCCACGGCCTCCTCGACCTGGGGAAGCGGCTGGGGATCCTGACACTCGGTGACCTCCACCAAGCCGTGACGGCACGGGGACGTCCGAACTTCGGCAAGATCCGGCTGGCCGACCACCTCCCCCGAGGACCCGGCGTCTACCTGTTCAAGGGACGGGACGGCCGGGTGCTCTACGTGGGCAAGTCCAAGGACATCCGTGGCCGGGTCAAGAGCTACTTCTACGGCGACTCCCGCAAGCAGGTGCAGGACCTCCTGACCGAGACCGCCGCGGTTGACGGGGTCCGGTGCACCTCCGAGCTCGAGGCGCTGGTGCTCGAAGCTCGGCTGATCCGGTCGCACCATCCCAAACACAACCGGAAGGGGAAGGGATCGAGCCGGTACGCATACCTGAAGATCGACACGGCAGATGCCTTCCCCCGCATCAAGGTCGTCCGCGAACCGAAGGGGGAAGGCGCATTCCTCGGGCCCTTCGGAACGACCGAGCTGGCCCGGCGAGCCAAGGACGCCCTGGAGGATGCCTTCCCCATCCGCCGGTGCACAACTGCGATGCGCCCGTCCACCAGGTTCTCGCCGTGCGCGCTCGGCGAGATGGGCCGCTGTGTGGCCCCCTGCGATGGTCGCGTGACCCTCGAACGCTACGGAGAGCTCGTCCGGAGTCTCCTCTCCTCCCTTTCGTCTCCGGGCGGGCTCCTCGCGGCGCTCGAGGCGCGGATGGACCATCTCGCCGCGCAGGAGCGGTTCGATGAGGCGGCGCTTGCCCGCGACCGACTGCGTGCGCTCGCCGAGGCGTTGTCGCGGGCCCGGATGGACGAATGGCTGCTCCAGCCGGGCCGGCTCCAGCTGCGCGACAACGAGGCCAACATGCTCCCGTTGGCCGGCGGCGCGCTCGTGCGGGGGGAGGACGAGGTGCCGATCCCCCGGCCGTGTCCCAGGGACCGGGCCGACGAGCTCGCTGCCGTCCGGTCGTGGCTGCTGCACAACCGGGCCCGAGTGGAGCGGGCCGACGATCCGCCGGCGGAGCCGGTCGAGGGGGGTGCAGCCCTCCACCGGCTCCTCACCCGACTTCGTTCAGCCGACCGGACTCGCGAGGGTGCCCACTAGACTGGAATCGTGGAGGCGGCGGTCATCCTGGAGGGCGCTCGAACGCCGATCGGCAGGTTCCTCGGCCCGTTATCGGAAGTCCCGGCGGTCGAGCTCGGCACGATCGCTGCCCGGGAGGCCATGCGCCGGGCCGGGGTCGAGCCGGAACAGGTCGACCAGACGATCATCGGCCATGCCCGCCAGGCCGGGAACGGGCCGAACACCGGACGCCAGGTGTCGGTCCGGGCCGGTGTCCCGAAGGAGGTCTCCGCCTACAACGTCAACATCGCATGCGGGTCGGGGATGAAGGCCGTTCAGATCGCCGCGCAACAGATCGCGCTGGGTGACGCGGAGGTGGTCCTGGCCGGCGGCATGGAGAACATGACCCGCGTGCCCTACCTCCTCGACCGGATGCGGACCGGGTACAGGGCCGGGGATGCCACGGCCTTCGACGCGATGTACCGGGACGGCCTCCTCGACCCCCTGTGCGGACTCATCATGGGCGAGACCGCCGAGAACCTCGTCGACCTGTACGACATCTCGCGGCGGGAGCAGGACGAGTTCGCGCTGGAGTCACAGCAGAAGGCCGAGGCGGCGAGGGATCGGCGGGCGGCGGAGATGACTTCCGTCGAGGCCCCCGACCCCAGGGGCAGGGGCACGATCACGGTGAGCGAGGACGAGCATCCGCGACCCCACACCACGCTCGAACGACTCGCCGCGTTGCCGCCGGTCTTCCGGGAGGAGGGGAGCGTCACCGCGGGCAACTCCTCCGGGATCACAGACGGCGCGGCCGCCCTGGTGCTGATGTCCGGGTCGCGGGCCGCCGCCGAAGGCCGCCTGCCGCTCGCACGGGTCGCGGGGATGTCCTGGGCCGGGGTGGACCCGGCCGTCATGGGCATCGGCCCGGTGCCGGCGACCAGGAAGGTGCTGGAGAAGACGGGCCTGTCACTCGGCGACATCGACGTGATCGAGATCAACGAGGCCTTCGCCGCGCAGGTCATCGCGTGCGAGCGGGACCTCAAATTCGACCGGGACAAGCTGAACCCCAGGGGCGGCGGCATCTCCCTCGGACATCCCATCGGGATGAGCGGGGCCCGCCTCCTCCTGACCCTCGCGTACGAGATGCGGGAGATGGGCTACGCGTTGGGCCTGGCCACCCTGTGCATCTCGGGCGGCCAGGGCTTGGCCGTGATCCTGGAGCGCACGTGAACCGCGGTGGACGGGAGGGGAACTGAGATGGTGCACGCGGTCGTCCTCATCCAGTGCGAGATCGATGAGATCCAGGAGGCCGCCGAGGCCATCGCCGGCATCGACGGCGTGAGCGAGGTCTATTCCGTGGCCGGGGAGTTCGATCTCGTTGCAGTGGTGCGGGTGGTGAACCACGAGGATCTGGCCACCGTGATCCCACAGGGCATCGCCAAGGTCGAGGGGGTCGAGCGAACCGAAACCCTCATCGCCTTCCAGGTCTACTCCAAACACGACCTCGAACGCCTGTTCTCGATCGGGTTCGACGAGTCCTAGCCCCCGGGGATCTCGATGGCGACGGGGAGCGCTGCGTCCCGCCACTCGTCCAGGTCGCCGGAGTAGCGGGGCCGGTACTTCTCCACCAGGAGCCGGCGAGCCAGCGCGTCCTCGGCAACGTCCTCGACTACGTAGGCCCGGCAGATCAAGTCGCGGTCCCCGATCCGAAGGCCCACCGTCGGATGGACCCGGATGTTCTTCACCCAGTCGCTGGCGTCGCGGCCACCGGACAGCATGTAGACCCTCGCGTCGTGGAGGGCAAACCAGATCTCGATCGTGTGGGGGCGGCCGGACGATCTCCCCGTTGTGGTCACGTAGCAGTAGTCGAGCTCGGAGAGCTCCGCATCCTCCACGGCTACCGAACGACCCAGATGACCATCGCGACGATCACCACGATCGCCACCACCAGCATGACCAGGTCGGCTGGCTTCACCTTCCCCGGCCGCATGGCGTTGAATCCCACCTCAGCTTCCCTCGCCCGCGCCCGAAAGCCGGTAGTACTCGCGGAACTTGGCCTCCGACAGCCAATAGGCATGTTGGCGAACGGTCGATGCGAACGTTCGGGCCTCCGTCTCGTCGCTGTACGAGCGCGTCGAGACCTCGCGCCCGGAAGGATCCAGGATCACGACGACGAGACCCGTTTCCTCTCGGCGGACGTCGACGCGGTAGCCGTTCGGCTCCCGGGCATCGGCCGCACCGTTACGTTCCGTGGGCGCGCTCCAACCGCTCGAGGTGCCCCCGGATCCGGGCGATGACCGAGTCGACGTCCAGCACGAACTCGGGTTCGATGTCGGCCACCTTCTCCAGCGCGTTCTCCAGGGTGTTGCCGGCGGCCTCGGCGTCCCTGAGCGCATCCACCAGCACGACCGCGTAGTCGGCCTGGAAGGGCTTCCCGTCCCACGGGCAACGGCCGCCGTTCTCGATCACCTGGTCCAGGAAGAACTGGCGCCCGTCCCGCCGACACGTCCCCTTGATCTTCACGCACGCTCCTTCGCCATCACCAGCTCGAGCACGCGGTCGGCGAGTTCGAACGGATCGACGGGCCTGACGAACCAGGCGTCCGCACCCGACCACTGGGCCAGCCAAGCGTCCTGCCGGCGCTCCAGCAGGATCACGATCGCCCCTGGATACGGCTCATTAGCGCCCCGCAGGTCCCTCGCGAGAGCGAACGCACCCATCCGGGAAGCGATCTCGTCCGCCACCACCGCGTCGGGACGTTCCCGCCAGGCCTTCGTTCGTCCGTCTTCCCCGTCTGCCGCCTCGATGAACTCCAGCGACTCACCCAGGCGCCGTTCGATGTTCGCAACCGCCAGACGGGTCAGGGTCCTCGACTCGGGGTCTGGGGACACCAGCAGGACCTTCACGGGCGGCATCCTACCAAGGGCTCCCCTGTGGCCTTTGCCGTGCCCCGATGCGTCGGATATCGTCCGGCGGGCCTCGGTGAGGAGGAGCGGTGGAGACCACCTGGAAGGCCGCCCTGGCCGAGCTCATCGGCTCGTTCGTGTTCGTGTTCGCCGGCGCCGGCTCCGTGATCGTGGCCGGTCCCTACGGAGGCGGCCTGCTTGGGGTGGCCCTGGCGACCGGCTTCGCCGTCGCCGCGATGGTCACTGCGACCGCTCCCATCTCGGGAGGACACGTGAATCCCGCCGTGACTGTCGGGTTGTGGGTTGCCGGGAGGATCGGATCCACCAGGGCGGCCGCCTACATCGTGGCCCAATTCGTCGGAGGGATTCTCGCGGCTCTCCTGCTCCGCTTCGTGGTCCCCACGGCGGTGTGGAAGGCCGCGTACCTGGGGACGCCGCTCCTGGCCGCCGGGATCGGTCAGGGCAAGGGCATCCTGATCGAGGCACTCCTTGCGTTCTTCCTGGTCTTCACGGTCTTCGCCACCCTGGTCGACGACCGTGGGCCATTCCGGCAGGCGGCGGGTCTGACCGTGGGGTTGGTCCTCGCCTTCGACATCCTGGTCGCCGGGCCGTTCACAGGCGCGGCCGTCAGCCCCGCCCGTTCGTTCGGCCCCGCCCTGGTCTCCTGGACGTGGAACGGCTGGTGGGTGTACTGGGTGGGACCGCTCGCGGGCGGCGTGATCGCCGCCGTCCTCTACTGGTCGGCGTTCATGCGGGACCACGAGGCCGCCGTGCCGTAGCGAGTCGAGCTACGGCTCGTACTTCGGCTTCGCGGTCGGGCCCCTCCATGGGTAGCCCATCGTGTGCTGCCAGCAGTTGGGACCGGGGTTGTAGATGGACAGCCTGGTCCCACAGACCGTGCAGTTCCGGACCGTCGAGGGCGCGCCCGTCCGCTCAGCGGGTTGCCCGTCCTTGTGCTGGGGCGGCTGCTTGGCCACTGGAAGCTCCGTGGACCTGTGGTCGATGGCTCCCGGCCATCATATTGGAGTCGCCTTCCACCGTCCAGATGGACGCTACCCGACGGTCCAGGTGTCGCCGGAGTGCAGGAGCGTGTCCAGGTCCCCCCGACCGAGCCGCTCGGTGGCCGTCTCGATCTGCTGGTCCATGGCTTCTCCGTATACGGGCCGGTCGACCTCCCGGAACACGCCGATGCACGTGGGCTCGGTGGGCCCGTGCGCCAGGTGGGCTAGCGCGAACGCGAGGGAAGGCCGCCCATGCGCGTCGTGGACCACGATGCTGTCCGAGGGCACGTCGTCCACTTCGGCCAGGATCAGCCGACCGTTGTCCCCCACCGCCACGCACCGCGTTCCCTCGTCGAACAGGATCGGCTTGCCGTGTTCCAGGCGGATCTGGTTGTGGACGCCCTGCGGCTTCTCCCGGATGAGGTCGAAGGCGCCGTCGTTGAACACGTTGCAGTTCTGATAGATCTCGACGAACGCCGCTCCGCGATGCGCCGCCGCCTGTCGGAGGACCTGCATCAAGTGCTGGCGGTCGTTGTCGACCGTCCGGGCCACGAAGGTGGCCTCTGCCCCCAGGGCCAACGCGATGGGGTTGAACGGATGATCCACCGAGCCGAAGGGCGTGGACTTGGTGACCTTGCCCTCCTCGCTGGTGGGCGAGTACTGGCCCTTGGTTAACCCATAGATCTGGTTGTTGAACAGCAGGATCTTCATGTTCACGTTGCGGCGGAGGGCGTGGATCAGATGGTTGCCCCCGATCGACAAGCCGTCCCCGTCGCCCGTGACCACCCACACCCCGAGATCCGGACGTGCAGTAGCGATCCCCGTGGCCAAGGCCGGCGCACGGCCGTGGATCCCGTGCACCCCGTAAGTGTCCATGTAGTACGTGAACCGTCCGGAGCACCCGATGCCCGACACGAACACGGTGTTGTCGGGGGTGATGCCGAGCTCCGGCATGAACGCCTGGACCGTGGCCAGGATGGCGTAGTCGCCGCACCCCGGGCACCACCGGACCTCCTGGTCGCTGGTGAAGTCCTTCTTGGTCAGGGTCCCCACATGGCCCTGACCGTTGCCGCCGGTTTGCTCGCGCTTGACGTCGCTCATCCCGCGACCACCTTCGAGATCTCCTGCTCCAGGTCCTCGGCGAAGATCGGGAGGCCCTGGACCTTCGTGTAACTCTTCGCGTCGACGAGGAACCGACCGCGGATCAGGAGTGCGAGTTGCCCCGAGTTCATCTCGGGGATCAGCACCTTGGGGTAGCGCCGAACCACATCGGCGATGTTCGATGGGAACGGGTTGAGGTGGAACAGGTGGGCGGTGGCCACCTTCTTCCCCTGGTTGCGAACCCGCCGCGCCGCCGCCCTGATGGTCCCCCAGGTCGAGCCCCACCCCAACACCAGAAGCCCCGCGTCGCCGTCTGGATCGTCCACGGCCAGCGCCGGGATGTCCTTGGCGATCCCAGCCACCTTGGCCGCTCGGAGCTCCGTCATCCGCTCGTGGTTCTCGGGCTCGTAGCTGATGTCGCCAGTCCCGTCCTCCTTCTCCAGGCCTCCGATCCGGTGGCGAAGGCCCGGCGTCCCGGGAACGGCCCACGGCCTCGCCAGGTTCTCGTCGCGCAGGTACGGCAGGTACTCCGTCCCTGCATTCGGACCTGTGGCGAACCCCGGGTCGATCGTGGGGAGCGTGTCGGCGTCGGGGATCAGCCACGGCTCCGAGGAATTCGACAGGAACGTGTCGGAGAGCAGGATCACCGGTGTGCGGTACTTGACCGCAATCCGGGCCGCCTCGATCGCGGCGTCGAAGCAGTGGGACGGCGAGGAGGAGGCCACGATGGGCATCGGCGACTCCCCGTGTCGCCCGAACATGGCCTGGAGCAGGTCGGCGGCCTCGGTCTTCGTCGGCATCCCTGTCGATGGCCCGGCCCGCTGAACGTCCACGATCACCATGGGGAGCTCCAAGGCGACCGCCAGACCCAGGGTCTCCGCCTTGAGGTCCATGCCCGGGCCGGAGGTGCCAGTGACCCCCAGCTGCCCCACGAACGCCGCTCCCAGGGCCACGTTTGCCGCGGCGATCTCGTCCTCTGCTTGGAGGGTCCGCACTTCGAAGTTCTTCAGTCGCGACAGCTCGTGCAGCAACTCCGAGGCGGGCGTGATCGGGTAGCTCGCGTAGAACAGCGGGAGCCCGCTCCGCCGGCTCGCGGCGACCAGGCCGAGCGCGAGGGCCTGGGCCCCCGAGACGTTCCGATACGTGCCGGGCTTCGCCGGGGCCGGCTTCACCTGGTACGAGTGGGCGAACAGCTCGGTCGTCTCGCCGAAGTTGTAGCCCGCCTTGAACGCAGCCACGTTCGCGTCGTAGACCTGCGGCTTGTCGGCGAACTTCTTGTGCAGCCAGTTCAGCGTGACGTCGATGGGCCGGCCGTACATCCAGGACACCAGGCCAAGGGCGAACATGTTCTTCGACCGCTCGGCCTCCTTGCGGGTCAGGCCGAGCTCCTCGACGGCCCGCACGGTGATCGAGGTCATGGGGACCTTGTAGACCTGGTAGCCGTCGAGGGTCCCGTCTTCCAGCGGGTTGGAAGGGAACCCGGCCTTGTCCACGTTCCGCTGGACGAACGCATCCTCGTTCACGATGACCGTCCCACCCTTCTGCAGCAGGTGCAGATCGGCCTTCAGGGCTGCGGGGTTCATGGCCACCAAGACGTTCGGATGGTCCCCAGGGGTGGTGATGTCCTCGGAGGCGAACTGGATCTGGAACGCGGACACCCCATGGACGGTTCCTGCCGGGGCCCGGATCTCGGCAGGGAAGTCGGGAAGGGTCGCCAAGTCGTTGCCGAGCACAGCTGTGGCATTGGTGAACCGATCGCCGGTCAACTGCATCCCATCACCCGAGTCACCGGCGAACCGGATGACGACCCGCTCTTTCTCCTCGACGTCCTTCGGCATCTGCCCTGGCCGGGCGTCGCCCGGCCACCTCCTCAAGGTTTCGGGGGTTCGCATCTAGCGTAACGCGCGGCGGCCGAACCAACAGCCAAACCCGCCAGCTGGCTCCCCCCGCGTCCACCTCATGCCGGACGCGTTAGGCTCCTGGAGCCCCATCTGATCGCGCCAGCAGGAGGGCCCTCCATGGCATACAAGCGGATCGTCCTGGCGACCGACGGCTCGGCCTTCGCCGAGAGCGCCGAGCACGTGGCCGCCGCCCTGGCCCGAGTCACGAAGGCCAAGAAACTGCTGATCGTTCACACGTACGAGCGTCCGGACCGGGCGCAGGCTGCCGTCGAGCGGGCTCGGGCCGTCGCCGGGGCCGAGGGGGTCGAGGCCGAAGTGGTCCTCCGCGACGGGGCGCCGGCCGAGGACATCGTAGAGGTGGCCGACGTCCGAGAGGCCGACTTGATCGTCCTGGGCAGCCGAGGGCTCTCCCTGGGAGCGCAGATCATCGGAAGCGTGGCCGCCAAGGTGTCGCGTCGCGCTCCGTGCGACGTCCTCCTGGTACGGGAACGGGCGGTCGAGGACCGCAAGGAGGGGGCGATCCCTTACGCGAGGATGCTCGTGGCAACCGATGGCTCCTCCACGGCGGATCGGGCCGCCCGGAAAGGTTATGCCCTGGCCACCCGGCTCGGCGCCTCGGTGACGCTGGCGTTCGTGGGGCATCCCAAGACCGGCGAACTGATCCTCAAGGACACCGCGGCCACGATGGGCGAAGGCACTGAACCCGCAATGCTGATCCTCCAGGGAGACCCGGCCGAGGCCATCATGGAGGCCGCCGCTCGCGAGGCTTCGGACCTCATCGTGGTGGGCAACCGGGGGCTGGCAGGGACCAAGGGGCTGATCCTGGGGTCGGTCCCCAAGGAGGTCTCGGAGTACGCCCCCTGCGACGTGCTGATCGCGCGCACCGTGGCTCAAAGCCTCTCGGAGATCGCCAACGGCGAGGGGGGAATCGTGGTCACCGGGGACCGCAAGGTGGCCGTGTACCGCGACCAAAAGGGCGTCGCGCATGCGATCTCGGCCACGTGCACGCACATGGGCTGCACGGTGAAGTGGAACCCCACGCAGAGGACATGGGACTGTCCGTGCCATGGGTCGCGCTTCTCGCCTTCTGGCCAGGTTGTCAACGGGCCCGCCGCCAAGCCGCTCGAGCCCACCGATCTATGACCCGCTCGGGCCTCAGAACGGCTTGAAGATCATCAGGTAGGTGATGAACACGAGCGAGGCGAAGCCGAAGGCCGCGCTGGCAACGGCGAGACTCGAACGCAGCATGGCCGCGAGCTCCTCGTCGCTCCGCCGAGGAACGCCGGACGGCCGGATCTCGACCGCCTCCTTCAGCCGCTCGTAGTAGGGCCGGGCCACGATCGACATCTCCACGCTGACGGCCACGAGGATGCCGATCGAGACCCAGAACCACCCCTGGCGGGTGTAGATCCCGCTCTGCACGCCGGCAACGATTCCGAACAGGGTGAGCCAGGCGAGCGAGACGTACATGCCTCGCAGCGACGACCCCGAGAACTGGAGGAGCTCGGCGATCCTCGTACGGTCGCGCTCCGAGCGGAGCCGGACCGCAACGATCATCGACACGCCGTGGTACATGACGAACGCCAGCACGCCGAGGACGTGCAGCAGCTTCCACCAGTTGTACGCGATCGCCATCATCAGCCGGCGGGCGGCCGCTCGGCCCGACGAAGCCGGCCGGCCAGTACCGAGAGCATCCGGCCCGAGACCGCGGGCTCCTCGGCGATCAGTCGGTCGAAGGCCCGCTTGAAGATCCGGATGCACAGCATGGGGGTCGCGGCCACGACCGATGCCGTGCGTGCACCGCCGTCGAGGAGCGAAAGCTCACCGAAGAAGTCGCCCGGGCCGAGCGTGGCCAGGGTCCGCTTGCCCCTGGTGACCCGGGCCTTCCCCTCCACGATGGCGAAGAAGGCTCCCCCCCGCATCCCCTCGATCACGATGGCCTCTCCGGGTCGAAACTCCACTTCGTCCGCTCGATCGGCCAGGGCCCGGATGTGACGACGGGAGAGCCCGGCGAACAGCGGGACTCGAGCCAGCAGGTCCACGCCTCGCTTGCCGAGCGGCTGGTCGGATCGAGGGCGGCCCGAGGCAGGTCGTGACCGCTGCCCGGGCGATGAGATCGCGGGCGGCACCAGCCCGGCCAGCGAATCGAGCGCGTCCTTCATCCGGCTCCCCCGACACTCGGTCGAGCCGGGAGCCTATCGCAGGCGTCGGGACGTCGGGACGTCGGGACGGTCGCCCGCTCTGATGTTCGGTCACAGGGGCTGCGTTAGCATTGCCGGATGGTTGCTCCCGCTCTCGCGAAAACGTCTGACGTCGCGCGGACCCGCCTCGAGCGGTTGATGTCGGAGCGCATCGCCATCCTCGACGGGGCGTGGGGCGTTCTGCTGCAGGGTCGTGGACTCACGGAGGAGGAGTTCCGAGGAGAGCGATTCCGCGACCACCCACGGGACGTCCGGGGGGACCCCGACCTGTTGAACCTGACGCAGCCGGACATCATCTCGTCCGTCCACCACGCCTACCTCGACGCCGGCGCCGACATCACCACCACGAACACGTTCACCGCCACCTCGATCGGACAGGCCGAGTACGGGCTTCAGGACGCGGTGTACGACATGAACGTGGCCGGCGCTCGGCTGGCCAAAGAAGCGGCCGCCCGCCACGACGACCGATTCGTGGCCGGATCGGTCGGGCCGCTCAACGTGACCCTCTCGCTGTCGCCCAAGGTCGAGGACGCGTCGTATCGCGCGGTGAGCTTCGACCAGGTCTACGAGGCGTACGCCGAGCAGGTCCGTGGTCTCCGCGACGGGGGTGTGGACCTGCTGCTGATCGAGACGATCTTCGACACGCTGAATGCAAAGGCGGCCATCGCGGCGGCCATGGACGTGGCGCCCGAGCTCCCCCGGTGGATCTCCGTGACGATCGTGGACCGGAGCGGGCGCACGCTCTCGGGCCAGACGATCGAGGCCTTCTGGACTTCGGTCGAGCACGCAGAGCCGTTCAGCGTGGGTGTGAACTGCTCGCTCGGCGCGGCGGAGATGCGGCCGTACCTGGAAGCCCTGGCCACGGTGGCGCCGGTGTTCACCACGTGCCACCCCAATGCCGGGCTGCCGAACGCGTTCGGCGGCTACGACGAGCAGCCGGACACGACGGCGAAATACCTCCGGGAGTTCGCGGAGGCCGGCCTGGCCAACATCCTGGGCGGTTGCTGCGGCACCACCCCAGAGCACATCCAACGGGTGGCGACGGCCCTGGAAGGGCTGCCCCCTCGTCCTGTCCCCGCCCCGCGTCGGCTGACGAGCTTCTCCGGCCTGGAACCGTTCCTCATCCGGCCCGACACCGGGTTCGTGATGATCGGTGAGCGCACGAACATCACCGGCTCCAGGCGCTTCCATCGGCTGATCGACGCGGGCGACTACCAAGGCGGCGTGGAGGTGGCGCTGGAGCAGGTCCGAGGCGGCGCGAACCTGGTCGACGTGAACATGGACGCCGACCTGTTGGATTCGGCGAAGGCCATGACGACGTTCCTGAACCTGCTGGCCACCGAGCCCGAGATCGCTCGGGTCCCGGTGATGATCGACAGCTCGAATTGGTCGGTGATCGAGGCCGGCCTGAAGTGCGTGCAGGGCAAGGGCGTCGTGAACTCCATCAGCCTGAAGGAGGGCGACGAGGCCTTCCTGGAGAAGGCCCGGATCGCGCGGCGGTACGGCGCCGGGATCGTGGTGATGGCCTTCGACGAGAAGGGCCAGGCCGACACGGCGGAGCGCAAGGTCCAGATCTGCGAGCGAGCCTACCGGCTCCTCACGCACGACGTGGGCATCGAACCCCAGGACATCATCTTCGACCCCTGCATCCTGGCCATCGCCACCGGGATCGAGGAGCACAGCGGTTACGCCAAGGCGTTCATCGAGGCCACGCGGATCATCAAGGAGCGCTGCGCTGGCGTCCGGATCTCGGGCGGTGTCTCCAACCTGTCGTTCTCGTTCCGGGGCAACGACGTGGTCCGGGAGGCCATCCACTCCGCCTTCCTCTATCACGCCATCCGAGCCGGGCTCGACATGGCCATCGTGAACGCCGGTCAGCTCATGTTGTACGAGGACATCCCGGCCGATCTCCTGGAGCACGTCGAGGACATCATCTTCGACCGGCGTCCCGATGCCACCGAGCGGATGGTGACGTTCGCCGAGAACGTGCGGGGCGAAGCGACCAAACGCGAGCGAGACCTGTCCTGGCGTGAGCGGGGCGTCGAGGACCGGCTGAAGCACGCGCTCGTGCACGGGATCGTCGATTTCATCGAGGAGGACACCGAGGAGGCGCGCACGCAGTATCCGCGGCCCCTTGATGTCATCGAGGGGCCGCTGATGGAAGGGATGCAGATCGTCGGCGACCTGTTCGGCTCCGGCCGGATGTTCCTGCCCCAGGTGGTGAAGAGCGCCCGGGCCATGAAGAAGGCGGTCGCCTATCTCCAGCCGTTCATGGAAGAGGAGAAGCTCCGCCTGGGCGCGGCCGACCGCTCGCAGGGCAAGGTCGTCCTGGCGACGGTGAAGGGCGACGTCCACGACATCGGCAAGAACATCGTGGGTGTTGTGCTGGGCTGCAACAACTACGAGGTCATCGACCTCGGGGTGATGGTTCCCGCGGACGTCCTCCTGGACACCGCGGCCAACGAGCGCTGCGACATTGTCGGCGTGTCGGGGCTCATCACGCCGTCGCTCGACGAGATGGTGCGCGTGGCCAAGGAGATGGAGCGCCGGGGCATCGACCTTCCGCTCCTGATCGGCGGGGCCACCACGTCCAAGCAACACACGGCGGTTCGGATCGCGCCGGAGTACGCCAACCCGACCATCCACGTGCTCGATGCGTCGAGGGTGGTCGGGGTGGTCTCGGACCTGCTCGACCCGGAACGAAGGGGAAAGCTCGACCGCCAGAACCGGGAGGACCAACAACGGCTGCGTGAGCAGCACGCCGAGCGCGACCGTCGCCCGCTCCTGCCGTTGGCGGAGGCCAGGGCGAACCGCACCCCGATCGTGTGGCACCAGCGGGACCTGGTTCCGCCCGCGTTCACCGGAACCAGGCTCGTGGAGGCCTCCATCGAGACTCTCAGGGCGTACATCGACTGGACGTTCTTCTTCACGGCGTGGGAGCTGAAGGGCCGGTTCCCGGCCATCCTGGACCACCCGGCGCATGGCGCCGCGGCGCGCGAGCTGTACGAGAACGCGAACGAGCTTCTCGACGACCTGGTGATGGGCGGCCGGATCTCGGCCCGCGGCGTGTACGGCTTCTGGCCGGCGAACGCCGACGGCGACGACCTCCTGCTCGAGGCCGGCGCCGGCGCCGTCGGCTTCCACATGCTCCGGCAGCAGGCCGACCACGGGGACGGCCGGCCGAACCGCTCGCTCGCCGACTATGTGGCCCCGGCCGGGTCGGGCCTGGCCGACCATGTCGGGGCGTTCGCCGTCACGGCGGGCATCGGGGTCGACGAGGTGGTGGCGGGGTTCGAGGCCGACAACGACGACTACCGAGCCATCATGGTGAAGGCGCTCGCCGACCGTCTGGCCGAGGCTTTCGCGGAGCACCTCCACGAGGTCGCTCGCCGCGAGTGGTACGAGACCGGGCCGAGGATGACGAACGAGGAGCTCATCGCGGAGCGCTACCGAGGCATCCGCCCGGCCTTCGGGTACCCATCCTGCCCCGACCACAGCGAGAAGCGGACGCTGTTCGACCTCCTCGATGCCAGGGCCATGGGCATGGACCTCACCGAGACCTGCGCCATGCTCCCGGCCGCCTCGGTCTCCGGGCTGTACTTCGGACACCCCGCCGCCCGGTACTTCAACGTCGGCCGGGTGGGCCGTGATCAGGTCGAGGACCTGGCGCGGCGCAAGGGCACGGACGTCGCCGAGGTCGAACGGTGGCTCCGTCCGAACCTCGCCTACGATCCGGACTGAGCGTCCGCACCGATCCCCACTGGTACCTTGGTGCGCCATGGGCCGGTTCTGGCATTCCTTCGCCGACATGTCCGAGATCGACCAGACCGGAGAGCTGGTCCTGGATCGTGGCGACGGGGTGCACGTCTGGGATGAGGACGGGCGAAGGTACATCGACGCCACCGCGGGCCTGTGGTTCTGCAACGTGGGGTTCGGCCGAAGTGAGATCGCCGATGCCGCCGCGGCCCAGCTCCGCAGGCTGTCCGCCTATTCGACCTTCGGTGACGTCTCGAACCGTCCTGCCATCGAGCTGGCTGAACGGGTCGCGGACCTCTCGCCCGACCCCGACAGCAAGGTGTTCTTCACCAGCGGCGGCTCGGACTCCATCGACACCGCAGCCAAGATGGCTCGCCGCCATTGGCAGCTCCAGGGTCAGACCGACCGTACGATGTTCATCGCCCGGGAGAACGCGTACCACGGCATGCACGTCGCCGGGACCAGCCTGGCCGGGATCGGACCCAACGCTTCCGGGTACGGGACGCTCGTGGCCGATGTGGCGAGGGTCACGTGGGACTCACCGGACGCCCTCCGCGACGCCATCGATGCCGTAACGCCGGAGCGCGTGGCCGCGTTCTTCTGCGAGCCGGTCATCGGCGCCGGCGGCGTCCTCGCGCCGCCGGAGGGCTACCTTGACCGGGTCCGTTCGATCTGCCGCGAGGCCGGCGTGCTGTTCGTCGTCGACGAGGTCATCACCGGGTTCGGACGCGCTGGCGACTGGTTCGCCAGCAACCGGTGGGAGCTCCAACCAGACCTCATGACCTGTGCAAAGGGCATCACCAGCGGCTACCTGCCGATGGGCGCCGTCGTCGCGTCTCCTCATGTGGCCGAGCCGTTCTGGAGCGGGACGGCGGGGCTGTGGCGCCACGGGTACACGTACTCCGGCCACGCCACGGTGGCCGCCGCGGCCATGGCCAACCTGGACATCCTCGACCGTGAGGCGCTTCCAAAGCACGCGCTCGAGCTGGAAGCGGACTTGGCCCACGCGCTGTCCCCGCTCGCGGATCACCCGATCGTCGACGAGGTCCGGTCCGGAACCGGCGTGCTCGGGGCGGTTCAGCTGTCCGGGGAGGCCATCGCCGAGGACCCGTCCCTCCCAGGCCGGGCCGTTCGGGCGTGCCGGGACGCCGGGGTCATGACCAGGACACTCGCGACGGGAGCCCTCCAGGTCTCGCCGGCGCTGGTGATCGATGGGGCCGAGCTGGACGAGCTCCGGGACGGCTTCGGTGCGGCCCTGGACTCCCTAGTGGAATGAGTGGCCGCAGGCGCAGGAGCTCTGCGCGGCCGGGTTGTCGATGGTGAAGCCCGACGCCTCCAGGCTGTCCACGAAGTCGATCGTCGCCTGGGTCAGATAGGGGACGCTCATCTTGTCGACGACCAGCTTTACCCCGAACTGATCGGCCGTGACGTCCTTGTCCGAGACCTGATCGTCGAGGTACATCGCGTAGCGAAGCCCCGAGCACCCGCCGGGCTGGACGGCCACGCGGAGGGAGATGTCAGCCCGGCCCTCCTCCTCCAGGAGCTCCTTCACCTTGCCGGCTGCGGTCTGGGTCAGC
Source organism: Actinomycetota bacterium (assembly GCA_046728055.1). GTDB lineage: Bacteria > Actinomycetota > UBA4738 > UBA4738 > HRBIN12 > AC-69. The sequence goes on from JBKPDU010000078.1 coordinate 20,699, forward strand.
TGGATCATCGGTCCTCCGGTCGAAACTGCTCTGTGGTACACGGATCTCTGCTCATTCTAGCGGGTGGCTGCGACGTTCCGCGGTTACGTGCTCCGCTCCTTGATGTCGGCGGGGTCGCCCTTGGCCGCGGCCCGAAGCTCCTCGGGGGTCGTCCTGAACACCGAGTCGGGGGTGCCGGCGGCTGCCCAGATCTCCTCGTAGCCCAAGAGATCCTGGTCCATGAACGCCAAGATCGGCCGGGGATGGCCGAACGGGGGCGTTCCCCCGATGGCATATCCGGTGGCGGCCCTGACCTCGTCGGCGTTCGCCCGCCTGACCTGTGCGGCGCCCGATAGCACGGCCAGCTTGGCGGTATCCACGCGGTTAGCTCCGGACGTCAGGGCGAGCACGGCCCGACCGTCGGCCATGAACACGAGGGATTTCACGATCTGGCCGATGTCGCATCCCACCGCGCGAGCGGCGTCGACTGCCGTCTTGGTCCCCTCGGGGAACCGCCGAACCTCCACGTCATGGCCGAGCACCTTGGCGGCCTCCAGGAACCGGGCGATCGCCGCGCTCACGGGCCCGACGATAGCCCAGGAAGCTCGGCGGCCACCTCGCTGGCTAGAGCCTCCAGCGCCGACCGGGCATCCATCACCGCCCTTTCCTCACCGAACCGACCCACGAGGTCGAAGACCGGGACGTCGAAGGGCCGGGATTCGGCCCGCCCGCACATGACGATAGCCGGGACCCCCGCTGTCCGAGCGGCTCCGATCACCCCGTCCAAAACCTTCCCGTGGAGGGATTGCTGATCGACCTTCCCCTCCCCGGTCACGACCAAGTCGGCGGCCTCCAGACAGCGTGCCAGTCGTACGGCGTCCATCACCAGCTCGACCCCAGGTCGGAGGTGGGCCCCCAGGAATGCCACCATCCCTGCCCCCAGCCCCCCGCCCGCACCCCCTCCGGCGAGCCCGCGTACGTCGAGTCCGAGGTCTCGGTAGATGACGGCCGCCAGGTGGCCCAGGGCCCGGTCCAGCAGCAGGACGTCGTCGGAGGTCGCCCCCTTCTGCGACCCGAACACGACGGAGGCTCCTTGGGGACCCGTGAGCGGGTTGTCCACGTCGCACGCGACCAGGAACCGGGTCCTGGCGGCAGCGGGTTCCAGACCGGAGACGTCGATGCGTTCCAAGTCCAGGAGCGAGGCGCCACCAGGACCGATCTCGCTGCCCGACGCGTTCACCAGCCGAACCCCCAGGCCCTGAGCCAAGCCGGCACCGCCGTCGTTGGTGGCGCTCCCGCCGACGCACACGATGACCTCGGTCGGTCGATGGCCAAGGGCCGCCAGGATCAGTTCGCCCGTTCCGCGGGTGGAGGTCCGTGAAGGGTCGCGGCGTGCTTCCCCGATCAATCCGAGCCCGGAGGCCCGGGCCATCTCCACCACGGCCGTCACGCCAGAGGCTCCGGAGATGACCCCGTACTCGGCATCGACCGGATCCCCCAGCGGCCCGTGGACCCAGGCCCGGCGTCGCTCCCCACCGAGTGCGTCGATCAAGGCGTCCAGCGTTCCTTCCCCGCCATCGGCCATCGGCACCGCGACGACCGAGTCTCCGGGGCGGCCCCGTCGCCATCCCGACGCAACGGCGTGAGCGGCCTGCGAGGCCGTGAGCGTCCCCCGGAACTTGTCCGGCGCGATCAGGACCAGCATCGGCCCGAGGGTACAATCCGCCGCGGCTCCGGCGGGACGACGACATACGACCAGGGAGAGACGGAGGTGATCCTGAACCGCACCGAGTTGTTGGCGATCGCCCAGGCCGAGCGAGATCGCCTGGGCCGTACCCTGCAGTACACGCCGGCCGATGCCTGGGACCGCGACAGCGTCTGTGCCGGGTGGCGCAACCGCGACATCGTGGCCCACCTGGCCGCCCAGGAGACTGCCGCGGCTCAGGTCGTGGGAGGGGATCCTGCGGTCGAGTTCGACGCGTTCCGTGAAGCCAACGACGGCGAGTTCTGGGTGAACGGGTTCAACGAGTGGGCCGTCGCGGTACGGAAGGACCTCCCCACCCGGCAGATCCTCACCGACTGGGGACGTGGGGCCGACGCGTTCCTGTCTCGGGCTGGTCTCATCCCCGATGACGAGTGGCTGTCCACCCGGGTCCCCTGGGTGGCCGGCGAGATCGGCGTTCGCTATCTCATCCAGTCCCGGATCATCGAATGGTGGCTCCACGGGGAGGACATCCGCCTCGGCGTGGACCTTGAGGAGAACCTCCAGCACTGGCCCCTGTACCTCACCAACGACATGGGCATCCGGATGCTGCCGTACGCCCTTGGCCTGGCCGGCCTGACCTTCCCGGGGAAGAGCATCCAGGTGGATTTGGAGGGGGTGGGCGAGGGGAGCTGGCACTGGGGGCTGGCCGCTCGAGAGTCGCCACCCGAGGACAAGAAGCCGGACGCCTTCATCGATGGCCGAGCGCCCGCGTTCGCCCTGGTGGCCGGGCGGCGAGTCCCCGCCGAGCACTACCTGGACGAGGGGACGCTCGTGGTCGGGGGGGACGAGGATCTGGCGACCCTCGTCCTCGAGCACATCCGCGCCTTCGTCGAGTAGCGCTCGCGCTCGACGAGCCGAGCCCGGTTCCCGTGCGTACTCCCTTCCGAGTACCGTGCGACTCGTGCGATCGAAGGAGAAGCCCCCGGACGATGCGCTGATGCGATCGTTCGCCCAGCGGGACCCGGCGGCGGCCGAGGTCCTGTACGAACGGTTCGCCGCACGCGTCTACGGCCTGGGGATCGTGATGCTGGGCAATGAAGCGGCGGCGCAGGACCTGGTGCAGGACACGTTCGTGAAACTGTGGCGAAGCGCCGACCGATTCGACCAGGCTCGGGGGCGGCTCGACACGTGGGTACTGCTGGTTGCTCGGAGCCTGGCCATCGATGCCCTCCGCCGGCGGGTGCTCGACGCGCGCACGGCGGAGTCCGCTCACCAGGAGATCGACGTCTCGGCCGACCCCGGCCCGGACGAGGTGGCCGAGACCGCGGACCTGGCCGGTAGGGCCCGGCGGGCCATGACCTCTCTCTCGCCTGGGCAGCGCGCCGCGCTCGAGCTGGCGTACTTCGGAGGCAAGACCACCGCCGAGGTGGCGGAGCTCGAGGGGATCCCCCTCGGCACGGCCAAGACCCGGATCAGGACTGCTCTGCTGAAGCTGCGCGAGGCGATGGAGGAGCGGCGTGAGGTGTGATCAGGTGCGCGACCAGCTTGCCGAGCACCTGCTCGGGACGCTGGACGCGCCTGCGAACGTGGAGGTGCGCCGGCACGTCCGTGGCTGCTCCGGTTGCCGAAGGGACATGGCCGCGCTCGCCGAGGGCCTGAGCACCTTCGCCAGGGCCACGCACGAGCTGGCCCCGCCCGAGGAGCTGAAAGAGCGGGTCCTGTCGGAGCTGCGGGCCGATTGGGCGGAGGAGACCGCCCCGAGCGGGTCCGGGCGCCGGATGATCCGGTGGATCGCGCGAGCCGCGGTCGTGGCGCTCGTGGCCGGTTCGGCGGCCTGGGCGTTGTGGTCCAACGACCGCGCCGCCAGGTACGAGGCGGCGGCGGCGAAGTATGCGGCGCTCCTGGAATCGCTCGGAGGCGAGAACGTTCGCGTGGCCACCCTCCGGCCGCTGGGATCCCAAGAGCTCGAGGGAAGCGCCGTGCTCTACGACTCGAAGGTGGGGCAGTCCTGGGTGCTGGTCCTGGTTCGGGCTCCGGGCATGGAGGGAGAGGCCACCGTCGTGCTCTCCACCCCTGATGGAAAAACGATCCGGCTGCACCCGATGGAGTTCGGCTCCGGTGGTGAAGCGTCGAGCTGGCTCGTCACCTCCTCGAACCTCCGCCCTTTCGGGACCGTGCTGCTCCGGGACGAGTCCGGCGCGACGCTCGCCACCGCCTCCGTGTCCGACGGCTAACGCGAGATGGCCAGGCGCTTGATGAAACGAGGGTAGGCGCCGAACCGGTACTTGTAGTCGTACTCCCCCTTCAGCATGTCGAACCCGTTGCATCCGCCTTCGATGGCGATCCTGATGTCCTCGGCCACGAGGACCATCCCCGGAGACAGGTGTCGCCACGACCGATCGAAGGCCGAGTTGTACAGGTACGTGATTCCCTCGAATCGGAACCCCACCGTACCGGCCACCTTCTGCCCTCCCACCTCCAGGAAGGCCAGGCTGAACATCCCTCGTCGGAGGAACTCCTCCCCGAGCCTTCGAAAGAAGATCTCCATGCCCGACTGGAGGAACACACCCTTGGGTCCATCACTCTGCTTGTGGAGCTCCACGAAACGATCCAGGTATTCCGCCAAGGTGTCGGGATGGGCAAGGCAGATCCGGTACGGCCCGGCCTCCGCCGCCAACTTGCGGGCCTTCCGCCGGATCTCGTGACGGAGCTTGGCCGGGAGCGCGTTCAGGTACTCGTCGTAGGAGCCGGGAAGCCGGAGGAACGGAGCGATTCCATTCGTGTCGTCGGTCAACTCGACGCGCAATCCTTGCGCCGCAGCCGATTCGGCGAGCCGCTCGAGCCAAGGTCGATCCTCGGGCAGTCCCCGGAGGTCCGCCTCGGTCCAGTCGTCACGCCGCTCGAGCGCGGCGAGCAGCTCCTTGGCGAAGCCTCCGGCTGCATCGGGGAAGGCGACCGGCCCCATGTAGTCGGTGACCTCCGTCCCTCCGAGGAATCGTAGCCTCGCCCCGGAGCGCTCGAAGGCCACGGCGCCGACCTGGCTCCCATCCTCCTCGGCGAAGGCCAGGACCAGCTGCTCCTGCCCTTCCAGGAACTCTTCCCAGTAAAGCTTGAGGAACTGCGGAGTGTGGAAGAACGTCCCCGCCGGGTCCGCGGCGACCAGATTCGTCCAGTCCCGACGGACGAAGTCTCGCCCGTCCCCAGAGAACACGATCTCCATGCGCTAGCGGTCCAGGACGAAGACCGAATGAGGATAGGTCCCAAGGGTCGGCCACATCGGCCGGTACGTCTCGACGTGAGCGATCGAGACGTTCCGCTCCTTGAACAGCGTCGTCCACTGCTCGACGTCACGAAACGTGAACGGCGTCGGCACGTCGTGACGGATGTTCAGGAGCCAATCCCACGCCGTGTTGAGCACGCGATCCAGCTTGGTGATCGGCGTGTCTTCGGCGATGATCACCCGGTTCCTGGCGATCCTGAGCGCCTCGTCGAGCAGGCGCTCCTGCTCGCTCGACAGCTCCATGTGATGGAACACGAACATGAGCAACACGACATCGAACGAGGCATCCTCGAACGGTACCCGGATGGGATCGGTTTGGAGGACAAACGGCATCGTCTCGTCGCGATTGCCGTAGTCGACGAGGTCGCAGAGCGTGGGGTGCACACCGGCCTTGTCGCGGAGCCAGCGGGCCATGAACCCGGTCCCCGCGCCGAGGTCGAGCATGGTCTGCCCCTTCCGAAGGTGCGGGGCGATACGGTTGCCTTCCTCGTTCTCCCGCAGGAACACGCGGTCAACTCTAGCCGCTCCGTGGGACGCCTCCCGGTGACCAGCGGGAGCTCAGCAGGGTCCGCCGCCGCTCACCACGACCCACCACCACCGCCGCCCCCGCCTCCGCCGGCGAAGCCACCACCGGCGAAGCCACCGCCGAAACCGCTTCCCCCCGACCCCGATGGCGTCGAGGCGATCGTGCCCGCGGTGGTCACTGCGAACCCGTCCATGGCGTCGGAGAAGGCGCCGTAGGCGAAGGCGTTCGTTGAGATGTACCAGGACATGTCCGGCGGGGCCTCGCCGAGGACCACGAAGGCTCGGGCCCACTTCTCGGTCAGGCCGAAGACGATCGCGTAGGGAAGGTACCGGGTGAACAGGTTCTCCTTCTCGGCGAACCTGGCCATGTTGGTCTCTGCGGTGGCGATGACGGTCCGGAACCCTCGGATCCGCCGGACCATGCCGGTTCCCGCGGCCGTCCGTCGCGGCATCCACCTCGCCCCGACCGTCAGCAACAGTCCGGCCAAGATCACCGCCAGCGGGAGGAGGGCTAGCCGGGTCAACCACACTGCCGCCAACTCGAGCAGCACCCCCACCACGAGGACCCCGATCCCGACGGCGAGCCACCGCCGCCGGATGCGGTCGGGCCGCCCCACGTACCACCCCCGTGCGACCGCGTCGCGGTACAGCGCGTCCTGGACACTGTGCAGCCGCGAGACGAACTTCGTCCGCAGGCTGGACAGTGCGACCTCCCGCCCGTCCTCGAACAGGCCGTCGAGCAGTTCCCGTTCGTACTCCAGGAGGTCGCGGTCGGGGTCCTTCAGCTTCGTGAGCTTCCAGTCCGGCTTGCCGAACCATCCCTTCTTGGGGATCTCCTCGATCACCAGGTACTTCCGGACCGCCAGGTCGATGACCGACGCCGTGACGTCGAGTGGGTTGGCCACCTCGTCGACCACGGTCCCGATCTGTCCGGGCCGCAGGCCATTCGGCGGCGCGAACTCGACGGGGCCCGACGCGTCGCCCTCGAACAAGGGGACGGCCTGTTCGGGCGTGCCTGCGGGGCCGCCCATCACCACGTCCACCTGGGAACCCTGGTAGCGGCGGTCTCGCCCCGTCCTCCAGGCCATGGCACCGAACCACCCGACGACCAGTGCGGTCAGCAGGAGTGAGCCCCCCACGGTGAGCGGGGTGGTGGTGAAGGCTCGGCGAAGCGTCCACCGTTCGGTGAGGATGGGGGCCGGTTCGGCAACGAGGCCCTTGGGAAGGCCCACGACGACGGTCAACCCTTCGTAGGGATCGAGCGAGGGTTGGGCGAATGAGGCGACCTCGCCCTTCAAGGCGTTCCGCTCACAGGCCAGGTTCGAGCCGGCCGGTCCGGCATAGCAGGCGATCCTCTCGATGGGACCGGGAGCAGACACCGTCACCCTGGCCTTGCGGATGGGGACCGCCCAGTCCTGCCCCACCGCGTTCCAGTACAGCTCGTCGTGATCGGGGAACCCGTTCAGGGCGCCACCGATGCTGTAGGTGATGACATACGTGTGCCGGCCGGTGATCGTTCGATCCGGATCGCCGATCCTGATCCTCGTCGTGCCTGCTCCGCCGTCCTCCACCTCGTAATGCACGGGAGTGCCCGGCGATCCCGTGACCGATACCACGTCGAGCGGATAGCTTCGGTCGTGGGCATCGTCGTATCGGAGCGTGGTCGGAACGTCCCGGAAGATCCCGTGGCGCTCTGCGACCCCGAAGTCGTAGTCGATGACCTCCCGGACCAGGATCGAGCCGTCCCGTTGGATCTGGATCGCCACGTCGTACCGGGCGATCGCCTCGGCCGACTGTGCACCCGCCCGGCCGGTCCCAGCCCCCAACACTCCCGCGAGGACGAGGGCGAACGCGACGTACCGGCGGGGCAACCTCATCGACCGGAAGCGTATCCCCCGTTGGCTGTGAGCTCGTGAAGCCGTCAGTGCGCAGCGGCCGCGCCGGCCGCCTCGCCGTCGCCGCCCACGAGCGCCTCCTGAAGCACGTCCCAGGCCAGTACGGCGCACTTCACCCTGATCGGGTACTTCACCACTCCCTTGAGGGCGACCAGCTCGCCGAACTGGTCCTCGTCGGGCTCCGCGTCGCCGGCCATCATCCCTCGGAAACCGTCGATCAGCCGTTCCGCGTCCTGGACCGACTTGCCGTTCACCGCCTCGGTCATCATCGACGCCGAGCTCTGGGAGATGGAGCACCCCTGCCCCAGGAACGTGACCCCGGCCACCCTCCCGTCCTCCTCGTGGAGGAAGACCGTGATCTCGTCGCCGCACAGCGGGTTGTTGCGGGAGCATGAGCGTTCCGCGCCCTCGAGCTCGCGCTTGTTCCGCGGGTTCTTGTAGTGGTCGAGGATGGTTTCCTTGTAGATCTCGTCCAGTGCCACGGTTCGCCCCTCCGGCCGGCAGACGGGCCGGCCCTGCATTCCAACGTTAGAGCCCGAACACCTCTTCCGCCCTGGCCAGCGCGGCCACCAGCGCGTCCACCTCGTCGTCCGTGTTGTACACGTAGAACGAGGCCCTGGTCGTCGCCGGAACACCGAGCCGCCGCATCACCAGTTGGTTGCAGTGGTGGCCCGCCCTCACGGCCACGCCCTCCGCGTTCAGGACCGTGGCCAGGTCGTGCGGGTGGATGTCCCTGTACCAGAACGACACCGCCCCGCCCCGGACGGTCACGTCCTTCGGACCGAAGATCGTGGCCCCCGCGTCCAGCAGGCGGTCGATCGCGTACCCGGCGATCTCTTCCTCGTGGGCCCGGACCGCGTCCATGCCCAGGCCCTGGAGGTAGTCGACGGCCGCGCCAAGCCCAACCTCCTGGGCGATGTTCATGGTGCCGGCCTCGAACTTGTACGGCACCTCGTTCCAGGTGGAATGGTCGTGATGGACCTCCTCGATCATGTGGCCTCCGCCCATGAACGGTTCCATGGCCTCAAGGAGTTCGCGACGGGCGTACAGCCCGCCCGAGGCCGTAGGGCCGAGCATCTTGTGCCCAGAGATCGTCAGGAAGTCGCAGTCCAGCTCGGCCACATCGACGGGAACGTGCGGCACGAGCTGCGCCCCGTCGACGCAGATGACCGCTCCCACGGCGTGGGCCGCGTCGGCCAGCTGGCGAACGGGCGGGAGCGTCCCGAGCGAGTTCGACATGCCCGACACGGACACGATCTTCGTGCGCTCGTTCAGCAGCGATCCCAGGTGGGACAGGTCCAGGAGCCCGTCGTCGGTCAGCGGGATGTACCGAAGGACGGCGCCCGTGTCCCGGGCACACAGCTGCCACGGCACGATGTTCGAGTGGTGCTCCAGGTCCGAGAGGAGGATCTCGTCCCCCTCCTTCAGGAACTTCCGACCCCAGGCGTGCGCCACGAGGTTGATCGATTCGGTAGTGCCCCGGGTGTACACGATCGTGGCCGGGTCGCTCGCCCCGACGAACCGGGCGATCTTCCCGCGCGCCTCCTCGTACAGCTCGGTTGCCTCCTCGGAGAGCATGTAGATGCCTCGGTGGACGTTCGCGTTGTGTCGTTCGTAGAACTCGCGCTCCGCCTCAATGACCGCACGGGGCTTCTGAGAGGTGGCGGCGCTGTCGAGGTAGGCCATCGGCTTGTCGCCGACCGTTCGGGAGAGGATGGGGAAGTCGGCCCGGATGCGGGCCACGTCCAGCGCCCCTTCGGCCCGCTCCTTTGTCACCGACATCGTGCCCTCGCCCCCCTCTACGCTTCCCGTTCGCCGTTCTCCTGCTCGATCCCAAGCTCTTGGCGGATGCCCTCGTAGCCCTTCTCCTCGAGCTCCTGGGCCAGCTCCTTCCGGCCCGACTTCACGATACGCCCCCCGATCATCACGTGGACGAAATCCGCCGACACATAGTTCAGGATCCGCTGGTAGTGGGTGATGAGGAGCACGCCGAGGTCCGGCCCGATCAGGTCCTCGACCCCAGTGGCCACGGCCTTCAGCGAGTCGATGTCCAGGCCCGAGTCGGTCTCGTCCAGGACCGCGATGTCGGGCTCGAGCACCGCGAGCTGGAGGATCTCGTTCTTCTTCTTCTCGCCGCCGGAGAAGCCCTGGTTCACGTAGCGATTCACCATCGCGTCGTCCACGCCGAGGAGGTTCATCTTCTCCTTCATGTGCTTGCGGAACGCCAGGGCCGAGATCTCCTCGCCCTTGACTGCCTTGTACGCGGTCCGAAGGAAGTTCACCACCGAGACGCCGGGAACCTCCACCGGATACTGCATGGCCAGGAACAGGCCCCGCTGCGCCCGCTGATCCGGCCGAAGGCCCAGGATGTCCTCCCCCTTGAACAGGACCTCGCCGGCCGTGACTTGGTAGCCCGGCCGGCCCATCAGCACGTTCGCCAGGGTCGACTTCCCCGAGCCGTTCGGGCCCATCAGGGCGTGGGTCTCTCCCTGCTTCACCACCAGGTCGATCCCCTTGAGGATCTCCTTGCCCTCCACGGAGGCGTGGAGCCCCCGGATCTCAAGCGTCACCGTCGCGATGGCAGTCTCAGTCATCACCCACCTCGATCAGCACGTCCTCACCTTCCAGCTTCACGTCGAACCGTTCCACAGGCTGCGTCGCGGGCAGCGTCGTCGGCTTCCCGGTGTTCAGGTCGAACGTGGACCCGTGCTTGGGACACTCGAGCGTCTCCTCGTCCACGTCGACCTCCCCCTCGTCCAGGAAGTAGTGCGCGTGTGAGCAGATGGCGTCCACCACCTTGAAGCCCTCCTCGCCCAGGTTCACCACGGCGAAGGGGCGGTGGTCCACCTCGAACCGCCGAACCTCGCCGGCCGGCACGTCCGACATGCCGCAGACGCGCACCCAACCCACTCAGTCCTCCTTCGCCAACTCGGCTTCGATGGCCCGTTCCAGGTCCGTCCTGATCTCCTCGAGCTCCACTCGATCCAGGACCTCTCGGAAGAAGCCGAACACGATGAGGCGTTCGGCCTCCTCCCGCGAGATGCCCCGGCTCATCAGGTAGAACAGCTCGTCCTCCCCCACCGGACCCACGCTGGCGGCGTGACCGCACCGGGTAGGGTCGTTGGTCAGGATCTCCAGGTTGGGCACCGAGTGCGCCCTGGCCGTCTCGGAGAGCAGGATGTTCCTGTTGGTCTGATAGGCGTCGCACCGGTGCGCGCCCTGCTCGATGATCACGGTCCCGGTGTTGATGGCGTTCGAACGGCCCTTCATCGCCCCCTTGTACAGCAGGTCGCTCGACGTCCGGGACCCCACGTGATCCTGGAGCGAGCGATGATCGATGTGCTGGTCCCCATCGCCGAAGTACAGGCCCAACATCTCGCTCGAGCCTCCGTCCTCCGCCAGGAGGCTCTCCACCTCTGCCCTGGCCAACGACCCACCGAGGGCCACACCGAGCCATCGCAGGTGCGCGTCTCGCGCCACGCGGGCCCGCTGGACGGCCAGGTGCGTGACCCCGTCACCCCACTCCTGCAAGACGACGTAGCCCAGCCGAGAGTTCGGCCCCGCGTAGATCTCGACCACCGCGTCGGAGAGCGCTCGGGTGAGGTCCGGCGAGACGTACCGGTCGATGAACGTGACCTCCGCGCCCTCCTCGGTCACGAGCAGCGTGCGGGGGAACACGGCCGAGCCGTCGGCGTCGATCCATGTCAGCGTCTGGATCGGCGCGGGGATCTCGACCCCCTGGGGCACGTAAAGGAAGGTCCCGCCGGCGCGGAACGCCGCGTGAAGCGCGGTGAACTTGCTCCGGTCCGTGGGGACCAGTCCGTTCAGGTGCCGCTCGACCAGCTCGGGGTGGTCGGCCACGGCCAGGTCCAGGTCGCAGAACACGACCCCCTGCGCTTTCAGCTCGGGGTCGAGATGGGTCACCATGACCTCGGAGTTCCGCTGGATCTGGAGGCCGGCCCGATCACCGACGATGCCCGCGGCGTTCAGGATCTCCTCCGGGACGCCGTCCAGGTTCTCGGCGGCACCCCCTTCGGTGAACGGGCGGAAGTTGAGCTCAAGCTGCGACAGGTCGGTGTACCGCCACTCCTCGGTCTCCTGGGACGGGATGGGTTGAGCCAGGAACTCCTGGAAGGCCTGCTTGCGGATGGAATCCGCGAACGGCGACGCCGAGGGGAGAGCTGCCAGCGCCTCCTCGTCGAACCCCGAATCGATCACGATATCGGCCACGTTCAAAATCCTATCAGTGGGGTCGGATTCCCCGGGGTGACGTGGCTGCGTCTGGCGCTCGGCCGTCGTTCACCTCAGGAGCGACCAGTTCGCGCCATCTCGTGGCTTCTTGGCGCCGTTCGCGCCGCTAGCCGATCGCGCCCTCCATCTGGAGCTCGATCAGGCGGTTCAGCTCGACCGCGTACTCCATGGGGAGCTCGCGGGTGATGGGCTCGATGAACCCATTCACGATCATCGCGGAGGCCTCGGCCTCGGTCAGGCCCCGGCTCATCAGGTAGAACAGCTGGTCCTCGCCGATCCGAGCCACGCTGGCCTCGTGGCCGAGCTGGGCCGTCTCCTCCTCGACCTCGACGTACGGGTACGTGTCGGAGCGCGACTTCTCATCCAGGATCAGCGCGTCGCATCTGACCATCGACTTCGCGTGCTCGGCCCCCGGCTCCACGCGGACCAGACCGCGGTAGCCGGTTCGACCTCCGTCCTTCGAAACCGACTTCGAGGTGATGACGCTGGTCGTGTACGGCGCGGCGTGGATGGCCTTGCCGCCCGCGTCGGTGTGCATGCCCTTGCCGGCGAACGCCACCGAGAGCACCTCGCCCCGCGCGCCCTTGCCCAGGAGGTAGATCGACGGGTACTTCATAGTGACCTTGGAGCCGATGTTGCCGTCGATCCACTCCATGACTGAGTCCTCGTACGCGGCGGCCCGCTTGGTCACCAGGTTGTACACGTTCGTCGACCAGTTCTGGATGGTCGTGTACCGCACCCGAGCGCCCTTCTTGGCGATGATCTCGACCACCGCCGAGTGCAGCGAGTCGCTCGTGTAGATCGGCGCCGAGCAGCCCTCCACGTAGTGCACGTACGACCCCTCGTCGGCGATGATCAACGTCCGCTCGAACTGGCCCATGTTCTCGGCGTTGATCCGGAAGTAGGCCTGAAGCGGGATGTCCACGTGCACGCCGGGCGGGACATAGATGAACGACCCGCCGGACCACACCGCGGAGTTCAACGCGGCGAACTTGTTGTCGTTGGGCGGGATGATCGTGCCGAAGTACTCCTTGACGATGTCGGGATGGTCCCGGAGGGCGCTGTCCATGTCGCTGAACAACACGCCCATGCTGTCCAGCTCGTCCTTGATCTTGTGGTACACGACCTCGCTTTCGTACTGCGCACTGACTCCGCCGAGGTACTTCTTCTCAGCCTCCGGGATCCCGAGCTTGTCCCAGGTCCCCCGGATGTCCTCGGGCAGGTCGTCCCACGTGGCTGCCTGCTTCTCCGTGGAGCGGATGAAGTAGTAGATGTTGTCGAAGTCGATGTCGGACAGGTCGGCGCCCCACCACGGCATCGGACGCCGTTGGAAGTGCTTCAGCGCCTTCAGCCGGAACGTGCGCATCCAGTCCGGCTCGGACTTCAGCGCGGAGATCTCCTCCACCACGGCCTCGGAAAGCCCCCTCTTGGGCTCGAAGACCGCATGCGAAGGATCCTTCCAGTCGAACCGGTAGCCCTTGGAAAGCTCCTTGAGGTGCTCTTCCTGGGTGATGGCCACGTCGCTTCCCCGATCCTCGTGATCCGGTCCGTTCAGCCTCCCGACCGGTACCTACAGGATAGCCTCGGCGGAGGAGGAAAGTCCATCTT
>JBKPDU010000079.1:0-6115 GCA_046728055.1 Actinomycetota bacterium
TCGGCCGGGGAGGGCCCGGGAAGGTCGAGGCTCAGGCGCACCTGACCGAGGTGGTCCTCACGTCGGTGAAGCCGCCCGGCTGACCGGCGGCGGGGGTCCACTTCCACGAGTAGCCCGCCCGCCGCAGCGTGATCCGAAGGATCCCGAACGCATCGTCCTGGGCCACTGCCAAGTTGGCCGGCCTCGGTCCCGTAAGCAATGCGTACTTGCTGGCACCGCCGGTCCCCACCACGAACTCGCGGATCCCGCGCTCGACGTCCAGCCTGCCTCCGGGCGCCTGCGGCTTCCACCGTTGGTAGTTGTGGGAGTGACCGTTCAGCACGACGTCGGCATGGGCTCGGTACAGCAAGCGCCACAACGGCCTCATGGACGGCGACGCTCCGCTGCCGCTCGAGTACGAGAACAGGGGATGGTGCCAGTACGCGAGGGTGCAGTTGTAGGCGGTGGCCGGATGGTCCGCGAGATCCTGCTTCAGCCACTGGTGCATCCTGTTGCCCCGCCCGGGGTTGGCCGGATCGGATGGGACGCCGCAGCCGCCACTCGCAAAGCACAGCTCCGAGGAGAGCGCGATGAAGTGCCAGCACACCCCCTGCCCCGGCGTGCATCCCTTCGGCACGTCGAAGCTGTAGTAGCCGAGCCCGTCGGGTCCCCTCACCCGGTCCCCGAAGTACCGGAAGTAGCCACTCGGAGTGGAGCTCGGATCCTGGGCGTACTCGTGGTTCCCGGGAACGGGGTTCGTGTTCGCAAGGTACCGTCCCCACGTCGGATCGTAGTACGACGTGTACGCAGAGTAGCTTCCGGTGTTGTACTGATTGTCTCCGAGGGCCAGCACCAAGGTGAGGCCGGCAAGCATCTTGGCCGTGTCGTCGTACTGGCAATTGTCCGGCCTGGTCGCCGGATAGGGGGCGCTCGGGCAGGCGATGTCACCCGCGGCGCCGATGACGTAGGACGTGCCGGCGGCAGCTCGAGAGGGGCCGGCTTCTCCGATCGGCTTGGCTGGCGCCGGCGACGCGAACGACCCGAGCAGGAGGATGCTCAGCACGAACGCGAGCTTCTTCATTCTTCGAGGAACACCCTCATCGGTTCAAGCGAAGCCGATCTTCGTCACGAAGGCGTCGCGGTCGCCCCGGTTGACCTTCCCCTCGAACGCCCCGTGGGTCTCCCCAGCCACGTAGACCGCATCGGCGTTCGCGGTGAGCGCCGACCCGATGTCGAAGTCGGTGGTCCCGAACTGAGTGGTCCACAGCTGCACGCCACGCGGGTTGTACTTCGCCAGGAACACGTCGTTCTCGCCCAGCGCAGTATGGTCGGGGAACGCCCCGTTTGTGGAGCCGGCGACGAAGATGCCGTCCACCGTCACATCAACACCGCGGACATCGTCCGTCGCCGCCGAGCCGAACTGCCGCGTCCACGCCTCGTGGCCGCCATGGTCGAGCCGCCGGACGAACCCGTCGGTCCCTCCCTGGGTCACCTGCTCGGGGAACGTCCCATCCGTCGAGCCTCCCACGTAGATCGCCGACGACCCGGCGGCCATGGCCCTGATCCCGTCCTTGCCGGTCGTGCCGAATTGCGACACCCACCCCCTGGCCCCGTTCGGCCGGAACGCCTGAACGAACCCGTCCACTCCTCCGGCATTCGCTCCCTCGAACGCCCCCTCGGTCGATCCGGCGACGTACACGCCGAAGAAGTCCACGGCGACGGCGCTGACGTCATCGGTGAGCCGTGTCCCCACCTGCTTGGTCCACAGCTGGGCCCCCGTAAGGGTGTACTTCCGAACGAACCCGTCCACGCCTCCCCGACGGGTGGAGCCGAGCCTGCCGTCAGTGGTGCCGGCGACGTAGACGCTTCCGGCGTTCACGGCCACGGCGAGTGCCCGGTCCTCGCCGACCGATCCGAACTGGCGGGTCCACAAGACCTTGCCCCGGAGGCTGTACGCGCGGACGAACGCGTCCATTCCTGCGCGATGCTTCTGTCCGTGAAGGGCCCGATCGGTCGAGCCGACGACGAAGATGGCGCTCCCGGTGGCGGCGACGGCGAACGCCTGGTCGATCCCGGCCGTGCCGAACTCATCCGTCCACAGCTCGCGGCCTCCCGAGCCGTACGCCCGGATGAAGGCGTCGGTCCGAGCTCGGAAGTCCTCGCCGGGGAGGGCCAGGTTGGTCGACCCCACGACGAACGCCCGATCGGATGCCTCGGCCAGCCCCAGGGCCAGGTCGTAGCGGATGGTCCCGAACTGCTCGGTCCATTCGGGCTTGGCGGCCGGAGTTACCGAGCCGCACCCCACGTGGGCCACCAGGCAGTCGGCCACGAGCTGATCCAGTCTTGACTGTTGCCACGTGTTCCAGAAGTCCGAGTGCAAGGTGTAGTAGGGACCGCTCGAGAGCGTGAGGCCGACGCTCCCATCCGCGTTCAGCGGGTTCATGACCCCGAAGTGGATCCGCGTGCTGACCCTGGCCAGGACGTGGCCGAAACCAGGCGGGCAGATCCCGCCGACCGGGTAGACGACGTTGGAAGGGTCGAGCCCGACACCATCCCAGCAATTCGGCAGATCGATGACGCCGACAACACCATCGACGAACCGATATGACGCCCACGGACGGCAGTCGTACGGTGCGTCCATCTTTGGGGTCTTCACCGGGCCGCTCGCCCCGCAGTACCAGAAGACGTGCGGGTTCTCCGCCGCCGACTGGGCATCCTTGTTGCCACCGATGTACTTCAGGCCCGAGGGGATGGTCTCGACCGCGCGGTCTCTCACCCCCAGGTAGTAGACCCGCATGACCCGCGGCTCGATGGTCACGCCGCGAAGCGAGGCCGTGGGGGACCAGTATCCCGCGGTATCACTGGGGATGCGGCAGTTCGTCGAGCCGGCCAGCATCGACGCAAATGTCGAGTTGGCGTTTGTCGTCTCGTTGCCGAAGAAGTCGTGCCTGTGGGAGGCGCCGGGTTGACCGGGGAAGGCGATCGGATCATCCATGGCCGCGTGTGAGAAGGGGCACCGAACCCAGAACTGTCCCGCACGCGATGCGGCGCCGACGGGCGACGGAACGAGCGTCGCGAGCAGCGCCAGGATCGCGATCGCGGCACCGTAACCGGCACGCCGTCCGATCGGCTTCCTTCGCACGGCACCCCCTCCGATCAGGCAACGCCGGACACACTTGAGCACCCGCCAGCATAGACAAGGCTCCGGAGGTCGCAACCACGCCGCCGAGTCCAGGTACGATCGCCCGGTGACCCGGCCGATCAGCGCGGCGATGGCGCTGATGGCTTGCACGATGCTCCTGGCGCCGAGTGCTCAGGCCCTGGGTTCCGAAGGTCAACCCGCCGCCCCGCTCGTCGACCCGTCGTCGCTGAAGCCGGCGATCGTGTGGAAGAAGATCCCGTTTGGCGCGACCCGGAAGCGACAGATGGCCGCCTACTCAAAGCGACACTACGGCGAGCGGACATGGGAGCTCAGCGACCCGCGCGTCGTGGTGGAGCACTACACGGACGGCTCGTCCTTCTCGAGTGCTTGGAACACGTTCGCGGCGAACGGTGTGCACCTCGGCGAGATGCCGGGCGTGTGTTCGCATTTCATCGTCGACACGGACGGCGCCATCTACCAGCTCGTCAACCTTGGGATCCGGTGTCGGCACGCCATCGGGATGAACTGGACGGCCATCGGCATCGAGATGGTGGGGTCCAGCGCTGCACAGATCCTGCATCGCAGGTCCCAGCTGCGCGCCGCCTTGAGGTTGACGCTGTGGCTGGTGGCGAGGTTCGGCATCGAGGTTCGGAACGTCATAGGGCACGCGGAGACCCTGATGAGCCCATACCATCACGAGCTGTATCCGTCCTGGCGCTGCCTGACCCACAGCGACTGGCAGCATGGGGAAATGCGGATCTTCCGGCGCAAGCTCAAAAGGATGGCCACACGGGCCGGGGTGCCGATCGGCCCGCGGCCTCAGTGGGTCGATCCGAACTGCTGAGGAAGCACGAACCCCCCGGCGGCGCGCCGCCGGGGGGTTCGTCGAGCTCAGTTCGTCAGGCGGTCGTGCCGGTCTGCTTGCCGCTCTGCTCCATCACGCCGCCGGTCGGCGTGGCGCTCTGCCCCATCTTGTCGCCGGACTGCTTGGCGACCTGCTCGATCCGATCGCCGGCCTGCTCGACCCGCTCACCGGCCTTCTGGATCTTGCGGCCCGTGTGCTCGACCACGTCGCCAACCCGGTAGGCAGTTGCCGTCGCCTTGTCCGTCCCGCGTGCGGCCATCTCGTCCATGCCGCCCATGCCGTTCATCCATCCCTTGACGCGCTGAAAGGCGCCCGTCCTCGTGCCCACGGCGTAGATCGCCCCGGCCGCCAGCAGCAACCGGAACAGACGGAACCGGCGCTTCGTCGGCTCCTCCACGGTGAACTCGGCCTTTTCCAGCAGGTCCAGCACGCGCTGACGCTCGGAACGGTTGCCCTCGATCTCGTCGCGGAGCACCCGATTCTCCGCCTTCAGCTGCTCGTTCTGCGACTCTGCCCGATCGGCCCTCATCTCCACCATGCGCTGACGCGCACCCGTGCGCATGCGTTCCATCTTGCCGGTGATGTCCATGCTTCGCCCTCCTTACTTGACGCCCCGTACCCTTTCACCATACCCATTGTGGCCGGGTTCTACCCACCGTCTTTCTCCATTGGTCAATCCCGTCCCACCAGGGTTGGATCCTCAGTCGGGGAGCAGGGGCACCGACGGCCCGTGGTCACGGCCGAGGAGCACGGCCCGAATGATCGCGGTCGAACCGAATCGATCGCGAACCTTGTCGATCGTGGCATCGATGGGATGAGCCAGCGGGCGATCGAACGGCAACGCAAGTTGAATGGCGAAGTCGTCATCGAGGTTGCTCAGGGTTACCCCGATGAGCGTGATGCCCTGACACTGGATCATCGGCATGGCCGCGCCGAGCAGTTGCCTCGCCGTGGCGAGGATCGTCTGTGTATGCGCGGTGGCCTCCGGGATGGTGTGCGAGCGCGTCGCGCGCGAGAGGTCGTCGAACCGCAGCCGGAGCGTCACGGTGCGGCATACTCGGTGAGCCGCCCGGAGCCTGCGAGTCAGACGGTCGACCAGGGCCACGAGGTCGGCATCGAGAGTTTCGGGAGATCGAGGCCTTCGACCGAGCGCGCGCTGGGTCCCCATCGAGTGGCGACGATGGCCCACCCGGACCGGCCTGGGATCACGGTTGTGGGCAAGGGCGTGGATGTGGCGACCGGCCGCCCGGCCGAGCATCCGAACCAGCGTGGTCTCGCCGAGCACCGCCACCTGTCCCACGGTCGTGACGTGGCGGTCTCGCAGCTTGGCCGCGGTGACCGGCCCCACGCCCCACAGCGCCTCGACCGGAAGCGGATGCAGGAACTCCAGCTCGCCATCGGTCGGCACCGCCAGTAGCCCGTCGGGCTTGGCAACCCCACTGGCCACCTTGGCCAGGAACTTGGTCCTGGCAACCCCCACCGTGAGGGGCAGACCGACCTTCTCCAGGACGTCTCGACGCAATCGCACCGCGATCTCGGTTGGCGTGCCCGAGATCAGCCTCAATCCACCGACGTCAAGGAACGCCTCGTCGATCGACAGCCCCTCGACGAAGGGCGTCGTGTCGTTGAACACCTCGAACAGCGCCTTGCTGGCCTGGCTGTACGCATCCATCCGTGGATGGACGATGACCGCGTTCGGGCATAGCCGGCGAGCCTGCGCCCCGCCCATGGGCGTCCGGATGCCGAACGCCTTGGCCTCGTAACTGGCGGCCAGGACGACCCCAGCCCCGACGATGACCGGGCGGCCTCGAAGACGCGGGTCGTCCCGCTGCTCGACCGACGCGTAGAAGGAATCGACGTCGGCGTGCAGGATGGTCGCCTCGCTCGACACGAACGTATGTTCGCATGCCTCGACGACGCGGGGGTTCGGGACGAGTGGGTCTGTTACGGTGCCCACATGGGCCGGCCCATCCTGGAGGACGCGTTCGGGCACCACGTGTGGGCGACCCTCCTGTTGGCGGACACGTGCCTCCCCCTCACGCCCGACCAGCTGGGGATCGCCGTTCCTGGGACCTACGGCCCGATCCTGGACACGGTGCGCCATCTCGTCGGGGCCGACTCCTCGTACC
>JBKPDU010000080.1:0-18418 GCA_046728055.1 Actinomycetota bacterium
AGGCCCAGCCCGTTCTATCTGATGGACGAAGTGGAGCCGGCCCTCGACGACGTGAACCTGCACCGGTTCCTCCGGCTGATCCGGGGATTCGTCGACGACTCCCAGGTGCTGATCGTGACGCACCAGAAGCGGACGATGGAGGTCGCACAGATGATGTACGGGGTCTCGATGAGCACGGAAGGGACCTCGAGGGTCGTGGGGCAGCGGTTGGACTCGCCGGGTGAAGACCTGCCGGCCGATCAGGACGAGGCCGTCGCCGCGTCGCCCGGGCGGGACGTGGCCACCGAGTAGCCTGTATCCCCGTGGATGTCCTGATCGTCGGCCTGCTCGTCGCCGCCGCAGCGATCGTGGTGGGCGTCATCCTGGCGGTTCACCGACGCTCGCGTGTTGGGGTTCCATCCCTGGCGATGCCGCACGCGGAGGCGCCGCCCCCGGCGCGTCGCCGGAGCGACGGCCTGGGGGCCAGAGCTCGGGCCCTCCTGTCCGGACGCGCGCCGGGCGCGGAGGAGTGGAATCGGCTCGAGGAGCTTCTGCTGAAGGCCGACGTCGGGCCCGCCGTGGCTTCACAGATGGTCCGTGACATCCGAGACCGGTACGAACGGGGTGCCGACGGCGCGGATCCCGAGGAGCTGCTTCAGGACGAGATCGTGGGGATGCTCGGGCAGGACGGTGCGCTCCGCCTTCCCTCGGGCCGCCTCGGGGTGATCCTCGTCGTCGGGGTGAACGGTGCCGGGAAGACCACGACCATCGGCAAGCTCGCCGCCCGCTTGGCTCGGGAGGGCCGCGCGGTGAGCGTGGCGAACACCGACACGTTCCGTGCGGCCGCCTCCGAGCAGCTCGACGCGTGGGCCAAACGGGCCAATGTCCAACTTGTCGCGCAACAGCGGGGGGCCGACCCCGGATCGGTTGCATTCGATGCCGTGGAGTCTGCCCGGGCTCGCGGCGTCGACGTCCTGATCGTCGACACCGCGGGACGGCTGCACACCCGCACCCCGCTGATGGACGAGCTCCAAAAGGTCAAGCGCGTACTGGAGAAGGCCGCCGGGCACGTGGACGAGGTGCTGCTCGTCCTCGACGCGACCACCGGGCAGAACGGCATCGTCCAGGCGCAGGCCTTCGCGAACGCCGTGGACGTGACAGGGGTGGCCCTGGCCAAGCTCGACGGGACCGCGCGAGGGGGCATCGTGCTCGCCGTCCGCGAGGGCTTGGGGGTCCCGGTGAAGCTGGTGGGAACGGGGGAGCGCATCGGCGACCTCCAGACGTTCGACTCTCGAGCCTTCGCCGAACGGATCCTGGAGGCCGAGAGTGCCTGAGGTCCTGCCCAAGGCCGACATCCTGATCGTCGAGGACCATCCGACGATGCGGGAGGCGATGCGGATGGTCCTGGAGCACGAGGGGTTCGACATCCGGGAGGCGAGCGACGGCCAGGCCGCCCTGGCCATGGCTCGGGATCGGCCGCCGGACCTCATGTTCCTGGACCTCAACATCCCCGGCCCGAGCGGCTCGGAGGTGCTGAAGGAGCTTAAATCGGAGCCCGAGACGGCGGACGTCCGGGTGATCATCGTGACCGCGGTGGGCGAGGAGGGCCGTGAATACGTCCTCTCGCTCGGCGCCGACGAGTACTTCACCAAGCCCTTCAGTCCGCTCGCGCTTCTTCGGACGGTGGAGAAAGTGCTGACCCCCGCGGAGGGGAGCGGCTAGGTGTTCGACGCACTTACAGGACGGCTTGACGGCATCTTCAAGAAGCTCCGGTCGAGGGGCAAGCTCCATCCCAAGCAGGTGGACAGCGCAGTGGCCGATATTCGCTCCGCTTTGCTCGAGGCGGACGTGGCTGTCGAGGTGGCCGACGAGATGCTGGGCAGGGTCAGGGAGCGAGCGTTGTCCGAAGAGGTGATGAAGAGCCTGACGCCCGCACAACAGGTCATCAAGGTGGTGCGCGAGGAGCTCCAGGCGACCATGGGCGGGACCCAGGCCGCGTTCACCCTTCCGTCCGCTCGGCCTGCGGTGGTGATGATGGCCGGGGTTCAGGGCTCGGGCAAGACCACCGCGTCCGCCAAGCTGGCCCGGATGCTGAAGGAGAAGGGGAAGCACCCGCTGCTCGTCGCCGCGGATCTCCAGCGCCCCGCCGCCGTCGACCAGCTGTTCACCTTGGGGGAAGAGATCGGCGTGCCGGTGGTCTCGCATGGCACGGATCCGGTCAAGGTGGCGAAGGCGGGCGTGAAGCAGGCCGACCGGGAAGGGCTCGACGTGGTCATCGTCGACACGGCAGGGCGCCTCCACGTGGATCAGGAAATGATGAGGGAAGCTCGGCGAGTGAAGGACGCGATCAAGCCCCATCACGTGCTGATGGCCTCCGACGCCATGACCGGACAGGACGCCGTGGTTCAAGCTCGCGCCTTCATGCGTGAGGTCGATACGACTGGGTTCATCTTGACCAAGCTCGATGGCGACGCCCGGGGCGGGGCGGCCCTCTCGATCACCGCCGTGACCGGTCGCCCGGTCTTCTTCGCGGGGACCGGGGAGCGCCCGGCCGACCTGGAGCCGTTCCATCCGGACCGGATGGCCTCCCGGATCCTGGGGATGGGCGACGTGCTCACGCTGATCGACCGGGCTCAGGAGAGCCTCGACGCGGAGAAGGCCAAAGAGGCAGCGGAGAAGATGGCCACGGCCCAGTTCACGCTGGAGGACTTCCTGGCTCAGATGCGGGAGGTGCGAAAACTCGGGCCGCTCCAGGATCTGCTGGCCATGCTCCCAGGGATCCCCGGAGGCAAGGACGCGCTGAAGGATCTGGCCGGCCAGGTGGACGAGCGGCAACTGGCCCGGGCGGAGGCCATCATCTGCTCCATGACTCCTGAGGAGCGCCGGAACCCCGCTATCATCGGTGGGTCCCGGCGCATGAGGATCGCCCGTGGCTCCGGGACCACCACGGCCGACGTGAACTCACTGCTGAAGGAGTTCGACGGAGCCCGGAAGATGATGCGGTCGATGCTCGGCGGCAAGCGAGGCTTGAAGATCCCGGGCCCGCCGGGGATGCCGGGGATCTCGTAGATCTCGTAGAGAAGGAACCGATGACCACGAGGATCAGGTTGCGGCGGATGGGGGCCAAGAAGCGGCCGTTCTTCCGCGTGGTGGTGGCCGACCAGCGGAGCCCTCGCGACGGCCGGTTCATCGAGAACATCGGGAAGTACCACCCGCTCGAGGATCCCTCGCTGATCGATATCGACGAGGCGCGGGCGCTCGAGTGGCTCCGAAAGGGTGCGCAGCCCAGCCAGGCGGTCCAGGTGCTGCTGACGAAGGCAGGGATCTGGGAGAAGTTCCAGTCGGAGAAGAAGGAGACCAAGGCGGAGTCGTGAAGGAGCTCCTCGAGTACATCGCGAGGGAGCTCGTCGAGAACCCGGACGCGGTCGAGGTCAACGAGGTCCACGACGACCGTGGGATCCTCCTTCAGCTCACGGTGGATCCCGAGGACATGGGAAAGGTCATCGGCAAGGGCGGCCGAACGGCGCGAGCCATCCGCCAGGTAGTGAAGGCGGCGGCCGTCCGCGAGGGTGTCCACGCGGCGGTCGAGATCGTCGACCAGGGATGAACCGCGAGCCGACCGTCGTGGTCGGCCGCATCACCCGGCCCCACGGCCTGAAGGGCGAACTATCCGTCCTGGTGCTGTCGGAGGTCGAAGGGCGATTCGCGGAGGGAGCGGTGGTCTATCAGGAAGACGGCCGGGCGCTCACGGTCGAGTCGGCCCGGCGGCATCGCGGTGGGCTGTTGGTGAAGTTCCGCGAGGTTCCCGACCGAACCGCGGCAGAACGCCTGGCCCGAAGCGTCCTCGTCGTGCCCGAGTCCGCCTCTCCGCACCTCCCCGAGGGGTCATGGTGGGACCACCAGCTCGTGGGCAGCGAGGTGATCACCGAGTCGGGACGGCCGCTCGGGACCGTGCGCGAGGTGATCCACACGGCGGCGAACGACGTGTGGAGTGCTGTATCGGATGACGGCGAGACGCTGATCCCGGCGCTCAAGGACGTCGTGGTCTCGGTGGACACGGCGGCCAAGCGCATCGTGGTCCGCGAGGTCCCCGGCCTCACGGGACCCGAGGAGCTGCCTGCTCCGTAACGCCCGCTGCTAGCCTGCGCCCGTGCGCATCGATGTGTTCACGATCTTCCCCGCTATGGTCGAGGGTCCGCTCCGCGAGAGCCTGCTGGGCAAGGCCATCGAGGCCGGCGTCGTCGATGTTCGGGTGCACGACATCCGGGCGTTCGCCACGGACAAGCATCGCCGGGTGGACGACGAACCCTACGGTGGCGGACCGGGCATGGTGCTCAAGCCCGAGCCGATCTTCGCCGCGGTCGAATCGCTGGGAGAGGGACGAAAGCGCGTCATCGTGCTCTCGCCGGCAGGGCGTCGGTTGGATCAATCACTCGTCCGGGAACTGGCGCAGGAACCATGGCTGGTGCTCATCAGCGGTCGGTACGAAGGCGTCGACGAGCGCGTCGTGGAGGCTCTGCCGGCCGAAGAGGTGTCGATCGGCGACTACGTCCTGTCGGGTGGAGAGATCCCAGCACTCGTCGTGCTCGAGGCGGTCACCCGGCTGATTCCTGGGGTCCTCGGCACGGAGGAATCGCTCGAGCGAGAGTCGTTCGAGGACGACCTGCTCGACCACCCGCAGTACACACGCCCGAGCGAGTTCCGGGGGATGGCGGTCCCCGAGGTCTTGCTGTCGGGCGACCACGCCGCGGTCGACCGCTGGCGACGGGACGCAGCCAGGGAGAAGACCCGTCGCAACCGTCCCGACCTGCTGAAAGGCTGACCGGGAGCCTCCGACCCGGCTGCTATCATCGGGACTCCCGCCATGAACAAGACCGATCTCGTCGACAAGCGCTATCTGCGCTCGGACATCCCACCGTTCCGCGCAGGTGACACCGTCAGGGTGCACGTGCGCGTGGTGGAAGCCGGCCGGGAGCGGGTTCAGGTCTTCCAGGGCGTGGTGATCCGGCGTCAGGGTGGGGGCCTCCAGGAGACGTTCACCGTCCGCAAGGTTTCCTTCGGCGTCGGGGTCGAGCGAACGTTCCCGGTCCACTCCCCGTCGATCGCCAAGCTCGAGGTGGTAACGAGAGGAAAGGTGCGCCGGGCCAAGCTGTACTACCTGCGGGAACTGAGAGGCAAGAAAGCCCGCATCCGCGAGCGCAGGGTCGGCCCCGAGGAGTTGGCAGCGGCTCGGTCCATTGCGGCCGAGGGGGCGATCGCGGGGACTCCGGAGGACCTCGGTCCCGGGGCGGTTTCCGCCGATGGGATGGAGGCGGCCGGGACCGCATCCCCGGACGCATCCGACGCGGATGAACCGGAAGGGACGGAGCCGGTCGAGGTTCCCCAGACCGCAGCGGTCGACGCCGAGAGCAAGGGCTAGGCGTGGCCGAGCCGCAGCCGGACGCCGTCGAGCCGGCCTCGGCGGATCCTTTGAGAACCACCGTGACCCGGCCGAGGGACGAGTTCGTCCTGACCCCCGAGGCCGGCAAGAAGCGACTATCCGCCCCCCGTCCATCGGCGCGAGGAAAGGACCGGGGCATCCTGGCGTTCCTTCGCGAGCTCCCCGTCCTGATCCTCCTGGCCTTCGGGCTGGCCCTGCTCCTCAAGACCTTCGTGATTCAGGCCTTCTACATCCCGTCGGGCTCGATGGAGCCCACGCTCATGCCGGGCGACCGCGTGCTGGTGAACAAGGTGCGGTACCAGCCGCACCGCGGCGACGTCGTCGTGTTCGAGGATCCCTCCGGGCAACAGCCGGACCGAGGGATCGTCGAAGGCGTCCTGGACTGGCTCTCCGAGGGCCTGGGGTTCGCCCGGCCCCCGAACGAGGACTTCATCAAGCGGGTGATCGGGCTGCCCGGCGAGACCGTGGAGCTAGATCAGGACGGCCAGCTCTACGTGGACGGCGAGCGGGTTCCCCAGCCGTACCTGAAGGGTCCGCCGGATACGCGCCCGTTCGGTCCGGAGCAGGTTCCGCCGGACAGCCTGCTCGTCCTGGGCGACAATCGCCTCTACTCCAACGACTCGCGGTTCGGGTTGGGGTTCGTCCCCATCGAAAAGGTCGTTGGAAAGGCGTTCGTCGTCATCTGGCCCCCTTCGCGGATCGGGTGGCTGCACTAGGCCTCGACCTCGGGCGCTACGAGCGCCGGCTGCGCGAGCAGGGCTTCCGCGCCGTGGCCGGTGTGGACGAGGCGGGGCGGGGAGCCCTGGCTGGCCCCCTCGTCGCCGCCGCGGTGATCCTGCCTGATGACTTCGACCTCGATGGAGTGAACGACTCGAAGGCCCTCACGCCGCTCCAGCGAGAGGAAGCCTACGACCGGATCGTGTCCGGGGCCCTGGCATACGCGACGTGCAAGGCCACCCCGACGCGCATCGACCGCCGGGGGCTGCATCGGTCCAACCTGTGGCTGCTCCGACGGGCGGTGTGCACCCTCGCTCTTGCGCCGGACTACGTGTTGATCGATGGGTTCCCCGTTCGCCGGCTTCCGGCGACGAGTTTGGCCATCAAGAAGGGCGACGCCGTGACTGCCTGCGTCGCGGCGGCGTCGATCGTGGCCAAGGTTACCCGGGACAGGATGATGCAGCGGTACCACCGCCGGTTCCGGAAGTACGGGTTCGACCACAACAAGGGGTACGGCACGCGGGAGCACTGGGACGCCCTGGACCGCCTGGGTCCTACGCCCATCCATCGCCTGTCCTTCAAGGGCGTGGGGGCGAACGGCACCGTGGACGTTGAAACCGTGGAGGACCCGTGAACGAGGGTGACGACATCGAGCGGTTCGAGGAGGAGCGCGAACTCGAGGTCTACCGGGAGTACCGCGACGTCGTCCCGCTCTTCACCTACGTCGTGGAGACCGAGCGCCGCTTTTACCTGGCCAACGTCGTCGACGTGCAGCAGCGAGAGGACGGGTGGGTCGAGGTGCGGTTGTCCGACGCGTGGGTGTGGGACCTGTACCGTCCGGCACGGTTCGTCTCCAACGTTCGGGTCCTGACCCGCCGAGACGTGAACGTCGAGGAGCTCCGCCGCGACGAGGCCATGGCGGAGGATCCCACGGTCGACGCCTGAGTGTCGGTGGGCCGTGAGACCGTCCATCCGCCGTGGACACGATCGCTCCACGCGACTCGCGAGCGTCGCTCGGTCGCGCCGGCGAGGACGCCGCCGCCGCGCTGTACTTGCAGCAGGGGTTCCGCGTCGTCGCGCGCAACTGGCGGTGCCGCTCCGGGGAGCTCGACCTCGTCCTCGAACGCGAGGGGCTGATCGTGTTCTGCGAAGTGAAGGCTCGTCGGGGGAGCGGCTTCGGGGGCGGCCACGACGCGGTGACGGCCCTGAAGCGACGGAAGCTCCGGCAGCTGGCGGAGATCTTCATCGCCACCGTCCACGGTCCACCCGACACGCTCCGGTTCGACGTGGCCAGCGTTTACGTGGGCGCGAGCGGGACGAGCGTCGAGCTGTTCGAGGACGCGTTCTGACTGTCACTGCCGCGCGCTAGGGTCGCGCGGTGTACGGGCGCGTAATCGGGATGACCATCGTCGGGGTGCGCGGACACCCGGTCGCGGTCGAGGCGCACATCGGACGAGGGCTCCCGTCGCTCACGTTGACCGGCCTGCCCGGCCCGCCCGTGCAGGACGCGCGGGATCGCATCCGACCCGCCGTCGAGAGCTCGGGCTTGGAGTGGCCGCTCCGCAGGATCGTGGTCAACCTGTCCCCCGGCAATCTTCGGAAGGACGGGCCGGGCCTCGACCTGCCGATCGCCATGGGCGTGCTCGCCGCATCGGCCCAGGTCCCCGGCGATCGGCTGTCCCGTGTGTCGTTCTTCGGGGAGCTCTCACTCAAGGGAGGCCTGGTGGCGACCCCAGGCGTCCTCTCGGTGGCCATCGCTGCCGCCCGTGCTGGTATGGACGCCGTCGTGGTCCCCGCGGCGAACGCCGGTGAGGCCGCCCTGGTCGAGGGAGTCCGTGTGGTTGGGGCTCGGGGCCTCGGCGAGGTCGCCGGGTTCCTCCGCGGCGTGTGGGACCCGTCCCCACCCAGCCCGAGCGAAGCTCCCGAGGCTACGCGCCACGGGGTGGACTTCGCCGAGGTCCGGGGGCAGGCTCAGGCCAGGCGTGCCCTGGAAGTGGCCGCGGCGGGCGGCCACAACGTCCTGCTGGTCGGCTCACCCGGGGCAGGCAAGACCATGCTGGCACGACGTCTTGCCACCATCCTCCCCGGTCTGTCCCGAGACGAGGCCCTGGAGGTCACCCAGCTCCATTCCGTGGCCGGCATGCTGGACGGAGGCTTGGTGCGGTCACGGCCATTCCGGTCACCGCATCATTCGATCTCCCTGTCGGCGCTACTCGGTGGCGGGACTGGCTTGGTCAGGCCCGGGGAGGTGTCGCTCGCACACCACGGCGTCCTATTCCTCGATGAGCTGACCGAGTTCCGACGGGATGCCGTGGAAGCGCTGCGGCAACCGCTTGAGGACGGGCGCGTCGTCGTGACCCGGGTGGCCGGATCGGTCGAGTTCCCCGCCGGGTTCACGCTGGTCGCGGCCACCAACCCGTGTCCGTGCGGCTACGAGGGCGATCCCAAACGTCAGTGCCGGTGTCCCTCGCACCGTGTCGAGCTGTATCGCCAGAAGCTGTCGGGACCCCTCCTCGATCGCATCGACATCCGGCTCGTGGTGCCTCGCCTGTCCAAGAGAGAGCTGCTGGGCGAGACCGTCGGCGAGTCGTCATCCGCCATCCGGAGTCGCGTCGAGGAGGCACGAGCTCGTCAAAGGCACCGCTACGCGGCCCTCGGCTTCCCTTGCAATGCCATGCTTCCCGGGCCGTTGGCCCGCAGACAAGCCCGGATGTCCTCCGGCGGACACGACGTCCTGTCGGCAGCGGTGGATACGCTGGGCCTCACCGGCCGAGGGTTCGATCGAGCCATCAAGGTGGCCAGGACCGTCGCCGACCTCGCAGGGGCCGAGCAGATCAGCGCCGACCACATGGCCGAAGCGTTGACGTATCGGATGGACGTGTCCGAGGGGAGCCTGGCCCGTGCCGGCTGA
This sequence comes from Actinomycetota bacterium, assembly GCA_046728055.1. GTDB lineage: Bacteria > Actinomycetota > UBA4738 > UBA4738 > HRBIN12 > AC-69. The sequence goes on from JBKPDU010000080.1 coordinate 9,048, forward strand.
AGGACCAGCCGACCGAGGTGACCTGCGGGACATCCGTGGCAGTCGCTCGGGGAACCGCCCATCACGGTGGCCGCCGGGGTTCGTCTCGAGCGAGGCGGATCGAAGGGCGTTGCTTCTCCTGACGGCGTTGCGCGGCCTCTCGCCGATCAGGCTCCTCGATGTCGCGGACAAGGTTCGGACCGCGGTCGCCACCCTCGAGGCGGTCCGAGGAGGACTCGCCGGCAGCGACGCGGACCGCGAGTTCGCACGGAAGCTCGACCCCGACGACATCGATCGCGCCCTCGCCGCGTGTGGCGCGAGCCTCGTGCCGTTCGAAAGCGCCGAGTATCCGCCACAGCTCGAGAACTTGGAGGACCCACCCGCCGCCCTCTTCGTCAAGGGCCGACCGCTTCCACCGCGGGAGAGAGCGGTGGCGATCGTGGGAGCTCGCAACTGCTCCGAGCTCGGAAGGGATCTGGCCATGTCCATCGGCCGTGGCCTCGCCGCGCTCGGCGTGTGCGTCGTCAGCGGCGCCGCCCGCGGCATCGATGCCGCAGGACACCAGGGTGCGCTCGATGCCGGTGGTCATACGGTCGCGGTGCTGGGATGCGGGATCGACCAGGCGTATCCCAGGTGGAGCAGGCGGATGATCGAACGGATCGCTGAGGCCGGGACGTTGGTGAGCGAGTATCCGCCGGGGGTCCCCCCGGAGCCCCACCACTTCCCGGCTCGCAACCGGATCGTGGCGGCCATGTGCCGGGCCCTGGTGGTGGTGGAGGGCGCCGAGGGAAGCGGCTCGTTGATCTCCGCGGAGCACGCGCTGGATCTGGGCCGTGACGTGTTCGCGGTCCCGGGAGCCGTCACCAATCCGCTGGCCCACGTTCCCAACGTCCTCATCCGTGACGGGGCCGCGCTGATCCGGGGGGTCGACGACCTGATGCACGACTTGAAGCTCGGCGACGGGCGGAGCGGTGCCACTGCACGGGTGAACCTGACCCTGGCCGAGCAGTCCGCCCTGGAACTCATCGTCGAACCCGTGCTGCCCGAGACGGTGGCGAAAGGGTTGGGAGTCCCGGTGCCGCAGGTGCTCCCGCTGCTCCTGGGCCTGGAACTGAAGGGGCTGATCCGAAGCGTCGGTGGCCGGTTCGAACCACGGCTGAAGGCCACGGCGACGTAAGGCCTCGACGCCGGACCGGATGCCCGGGCGCCTTCGGACCATCGGGGTGGGGTGCGGCATCCACCGTCTGACGGCCGTTGGGGGGACAGAAACTGCCCGACGTTCGTGGGAAGCTTGAATGCCCCGGTACCCATTGGTACAAGGGCACCCGACGGCGACGAGGATCAGGAAGGACGATGCAAGCGCGGGAGGACCTTCCCCATCCCGAGGCCACGCTGATCGGCGAGTTCGCCGATCACCTGGCTCTCGAGCGACACCTGTCCGAGCACACGGTGTCGGCCTACCGCCGGGACCTCACGCAGCTTGCCGTGTTCCTGTCGCGCCAGCGTCGATCGCTTGTATCCGCCACGTACCCGCTCCTTCGGCGGTTCCTGGCCCAACAGGTGACCCTCGGCTACGCGCGCGCCTCGATCGCCCGTCGAGTGGGCGCCATCCGCACCTTCTACCGGTGGGCAGGGGCGAGGGGATCGGTCAAGGCCGATCCGGCGGCGATGCTGGGCCGGCCGAAGGTGGCCAACCGGCTGCCCACGGTGCTCAGGCCCGCGGAGGCCTCGGGTCTGGTCGAGGCCCCCGCACCCGATTCGCGCGATGACGTCAGCCAGGCGGTGGCACTGCGCGACCGGTCGGTCCTCGAGCTGTTGTACGGGTCGGGCCTGCGCGTTGGGGAGGTGAGCGCGCTCACCATCGATCGGATCGACCTGGACCAGGGACGGGTTCGGGTTCTGGGCAAGGGCTCGAAGGAGCGCGATGTCCCGATGTCGGACTACGCGGTCGAGGCCACCCGAGAGTATCTGCGCCGAGGTCGAGCGAAACTGGCCGTCGACGGTTCGGCCGCGTTGTTCTTCAACCGCAAGGGTCGCCCGCTCGGGGTGCGCGACATCCGAGCGTTGGTGGAGCGATACGGTTCCGGGAAGCTGTCCGGACGTCGTGTGACCCCGCACGTGCTCCGACACTCGTTCGCCACGCACCTCCTCGAAGGGGGAGCGGACATCCGGGCCGTCCAGGAGTTGCTCGGTCATTCGAGTGTGGCCACCACGCAGCGGTACACGCATGTGTCGCGCGCCCGGCTGTTCGCCGCGTACCGACAGAGCCACCCGAGGGCATGATGGAAGCCAAGGCGAGCGCGAACGGGAAGGCGCCTGCTCCGACGAAGGGGAGGAAGCAGGCCAAGTCCGCACCAGCGATCAAGTCGTCCGGGTCGGCCAAACCCGCACCGGCCGTCAAGGTCGCCCCGGCCCCGAAGCCGGCCACCAGGGCGGCCGGGCGGTCGGTGGCGGTCCTTCAGGCGCCGGCCAGGCGGCCGACAGACGAGCTCGCGGAGCTGTGGGCCGAGTTCAAGGAGACCGCGTCCCTTCAGGCCCGCGAACGGCTCATCCTGCACTACGCGCCGCTCGTGAAGTACGTCGCCAGCCGCGTGGCCACCGGTCTCCCGGCGAGCGTCGAGCAGGCCGATCTCGTCTCGTACGGGATGTTCGGGCTCATCGACGCACTGGAGAAGTTCGAACCTGCCCGGGGGAACAAGTTCGAGACCTACGCCATCCCTCGGATCAAGGGGGCGATCATCGACGAGCTTCGGGCCATGGACTGGGTGCCCCGATCGGTCCGGTTCAAGGCCCGCGAGATCGAGAAGGCGTACTCGGATCTCGAGTCGATGATGAAGCGAGCCCCCAGCGAGAAGGAGGTCGCGGCGCGCCTCGGCGTCACGCTGAAGGAGCTCCACGACGTGATCACGCAGATCTCGTTCGTGTCGGTCCTGGCGCTGGACGAGCTGCTGTCTGTGGGGAGCGACCGTGGGGAGCAGGTCTCACTGCTGGACACGCTGGCCGACCGGGGGAGCGACGTCTCCATGGGGCTGGAGGGGCAGGAGACGCGGGGGATGCTGGCCGCGGCCATCAACTCCCTCTCGGAGCGGGAGAAGATCGTGGTCACGCTGTACTACTTCGAGGGACTGACCCTGGCCGAGATCGGCGAGATCCTCGGGGTCACCGAGTCCAGGGTGTGCCAGATCCACACGAAAGCCGTGAACCAGCTCCGGCTTCAGTTCGTCGAGACCGAGTAGAGGCTTCTCGGCCCCGAGTGTGAGCAACCTCACTGCGATCACGGCTGCCCCTCGTTAGGGTTCGTGGCCTTCAGGCGTTCGAAGCCAACAGGAGGTTCGATGCCGGTTCGCCCGCGACTCGTCATCCTCCCTTTGATCATGCTCGTCTCGATCGCTCCTTCGGTCGGGGTCGGCCCATCGGGTGATTGGGGTTGGCCGGTGGTGGGCCCGGTCATCCGAGGCTTCGACCCACCATCCACGCCATTCGGCGCCGGACATCGGGGGATCGACATCGCCGCCCCCGTTGGAACCCCGGTGCTCGCGCCGGCGCCCGGCATCGTTGCGTTCGCCGGCGCCGTCGCCGGCCACCAGTTCGTCACCGTGGATCATGGCGGTGGGCTGTCATCGACCTCCTCGTGGGTCTCGGCCGTTCTGGTCCGCGCGGGAGACGCCGTGGCCCGAGGTTCGGTGGTGGCGCTCACCGGGACCGGGCATCCAGGCATCGAGCCACCACACCTCCACTTCGGCGTTCGACAGGATGGCGTCTACGTGGATCCGCTGGCGTTCCTCGCTGCCCCCAGCCTCGTCGGGCTGATCCGGCTCGCTCCCCTCCCAACCCCGACTCGATGAGCTGAAACGGCACTTCGTCGGGCCCGCCTAGAATGGGCGCCCGTTCGACGGAAGGTCGCCCACTGCTCCCTGATCGGCCCCGCACCCTGTCGATGGCCGCTGTGGTGGCTCTCGTGGCATTGGTCTCGATCGGCATGGTGGCCGCCCGGGCCCCGGGACAGGCGGCCGAGCCCGGAGGGGAATTCGCCTGGCCGCAGTTCCATGGGGGTGCCTCCCACCCGGGGACCGCCGAAGGTCCGCCGCCCCCGTACCGGCATTCCTGGACCTATCCCGTCGCACCGGAAGGTGAGCAGGGTGCATCCCCTCCGATCGTCGCCGGCGACGAGGCCATCGTGGTGGGACCCTCGGCTGTCTACGGGATCGACCTGTCGACCGGACAGGAGCGGTGGAGGCTCGCGCGGGACGAAGGCCCCCCGACCACGCCGGCGGTGGCGGCGGTCAAGGAAACCGCGGTCCTGTTGTTCACGGAGGGCACCTCGAGCTCGGACGCGAAGCTCCGGGCGGAGGTACTGGCCGACCGGAAGCCGCTGTGGGCGGCCCCCTTCGCCCTCGGTGAGGAGAGCCACTCGGGTGTGACGGTGGCCGGTGGCACAGCCTTCGTGGGCGACGACGCCGGCCACGTCTACGCCGTCGACCTGGCCACCGGCAAGGAGCGGTGGTCGGTCCAGCTGAACGACGGGGTGCAAGCACCCCTCACCGTCGCCGACGGCACGGTGTACACCGTCCCCCAGGGACGCCTGGAGATCGGCGCCGCCGCCTCGCCCACCGTGACACCGTCCCCCTCCCCGTCGGGACAGATCATTGGGGAGCCGGATGGGTTGTCGCTGGTAGCGCTCTCGGCGGCATCGGGTGAACCCGCCTGGGGACCCGTTTCCCTCCCGGTTGGGACGGTCTTTGCCTCGTTGCCGGTCGCAGCGGAGGACTCGGTGTACGTGGCCGTCTCGGATGTCGCGTTCAGCGGACAGGTACTCGCCGTGAACGCGGCGAACGGGATGGTCCGGTGGGTGGCCCGTGGCGTCGGTCCGGTGTGGCAGACGTCCTCCCCGACCGTGGCAGGTGGCGCCGTGTACGTGGCCGATGGGCGCGGCGGGTTGTGGAAGTTCGATCCGGGGAGCGGGACGCGCGAGTTCGACTTCCAGTTCAACGAGCTCATCCGGCGAAGCTCGCCGGTCATCGTGGGAGGGACGGCCCTGGTGGGGCTCGGCGACGGTCGCCTGGTGGCCGTGGATGCCTCGTCCGGACACGGAGTGTGGGAGGCGCGGACCGGCCCCGGCCTGGTCGGGGGGATCGCGGTCGCCGGTGACCGCGTGCTCGCGTCCACGGGGGGTCTGCGAGGCGGGGTGGTGGCATTCGAGTCGGATCCACAAGGAGCCCTGATCGACGAGACCTCGCCGAGCGTCGCCGATCCCCCCCGATTGGTGGGGAACTTCCTCATCGCCATGGTGGTGGTGATGGTCCTGCTCCTCGTTCCCCTCAGGTACGTCTCGCGGCGGACCAGCCCACCCGAGTTCGAGGGGCAGGAGGGCGCCGGTGGCTCGGATGACGACGCGACCGAGGATCGGACGAGATGACGGCGAAGAAACGGAGCAGAGGGGGGGCCCGGCGCCGCCCACCGCCCCGGGCATCGGCGGCCTCGACGCCAGACACTTCCGGGCGTACTGCGGAGGCGCAGCCCCGGCCCGGGCTGTTCGGGGGCCTGTTCGGCCGTCGCCCCACCGGCCCCTCACCGCTTGGCAGGCTGACCACCGCCCTGGGGAGAGGGTTCCTGGCTACCGGGGGGTCGTGGCCTATCCTCCTGGTCTCCTTCGCGGTCCTGTTCGGGGAATGGGCGGTGCTCGTCGCCCTGGGTATCCGGATGACGCCCCAGTTCCTGGTGACGGCGATGGCGCTCCCGCCAATCGGCAGCGCCATCGACTACCAGTCCGTCCAGGTCCTTGCCGGGACGGCGGGCCTCGTCGCCGGCTTCGCGCTCCTCGTGGCCCGGGCGTTCGTGGTGGCGGTCCTGTGCGGGTTGATCATCGCGGTGCTGGAGGGGCGCCGCGGGTCGCTCGGCGACGCACGGCGAGCCCTCCGCGCGGTTCCGTTCATCGTGGCCTTGAACGTGGTGGGCTTGTCCGCGCTGCTGGTGGGAGGCTCGCTGTTCCAGGCGCTCGGCGGCGGCCTGAACTTCCTGGCAAACGTGGTGCTGATCGCCGCGCTCCTGTATTTCCTGGGATTCGTGCCTGCCATCGCCGTCCGGCAGCGGTTGGGTCTGGTGGAAACCCTGCGCAGGTCCCGGGCGGGCGCATCGCTGGCCGGAGGCCAGCAGTTCACGTTCTGCCTCCTGTACGTGGTGGCCTTCTTCTTCGTCCTGCCCCTGGTCGGAGTGCTGAACGAGAGCAGCGGGCTGATCACCGCCAACCCGAGCGTCTCCGCATGGGTCTCCGGCATGGTGGCAACGTACGTGAACGTCTCGTTCCTCGCGGCCCTGTGCTACCGGTGGATGGCCGCCGAGCCGGTCCTGGCGGCCCAGCCGGTCCGAGGCCGAGCCCGTTGAGGCCGGGATTTCCCGAACCCGCTGGTAGACTGCGTGTTCGCCGGCACCGGAGGGCGCCGAGCACACACGCCCGGGAACCGCACCCGGGGTCCTGGCGCGAGCCGGGCCGGGGCGGGCCGAACCGGGCGGAGGGACAACCGGAAGGAGGAAGCACCGTGCCTGTGGTCACCAGGCGGGAGCTCCTCGAGGCGGGTATCCACTTCGGACACCAGACCAGGCGCTGGAACCCGAAGATGGGCCGGTACCTGTACGGGGAGCGTTCGGGCATCTACATCATCGACCTAGAGAAGTCCCTGAACGGACTGGAGGAGACGTACCAGTTCGTTCGCGACCTCGGTCGCCGAGGGGGCGTCGTCCTGTTCGTGGGGACGAAGAAGCAGGCCCAGGAGGTCGTGGCCAGAGAGGCTGACCGGGCGGGCATGCCCTACGTCAACACCAGGTGGTTGGGAGGCATGCTGACCAACTTCCAGACCGTGTCCCGCCGGCTCCTTCGCCTTCGGGAGCTTCGCGAGATGGAGCGAGGCGGCGCATTCGAGTTCCTCCCCAAGAAGGAGGTCCTGAAGCTCCGCCACGAGAAGGAGAAGCTCGAGCGGAACCTCGGAGGAATGCAGAACCTCGAGCGCCTCCCGGACGCGGTCTTCGTCGTCGACACCAAGAAGGAGCACATCGCGGTGGCCGAGGCCCGCAAGCTGGGGATCCCGGTCATCGCCATCGTGGACACCAACGCCGACCCCGACGAGGTCGACTACGTGATCCCCGGCAACGACGACGCGATCCGTTCCGTCGCCCTGGTGACCAGGATCGTCGCCGACGCCCTGGAGGAGGGGCGTCGGGAGGGCCACCAGGCCCGATTCACCAGGAGGGAAGAGCCCGAGTTCCAGCCCGAGCCCGACGGCGACCGTGGGGTAGCCGCCGGACCGGCCGCGGGCACGGCCACGGACGATGAGTCGGTCATCGCGGGGGAGAACGCCGAGCCGAGCTCGAAGGAGATCGCCGAGGAGAACGGATGAGCGATATCAGTGCAGGAGAGGTGAACCGGCTCCGCCAACGCACCGGCGCCGGGATGATGGACAGCAAGAGAGCACTCCAGGAAGCCGGCGGCGACATGGACCGGGCGGTCGAGATCCTTCGGGAGCGGGGCCTGGCCTCGGCCCAGAAGCGAGCCGGCCGCTCCGCAACCCAGGGCCTGATCGACGCGTACATCCATCACAACAGCACGGTTGGGGTCCTGGTCGAGGTGAACTGCGAGACCGACTTCGTGGCCAACACCGATGAGTTCCGCCGTCTGGCCCGGGACATCGCCCTTCACATCGCCAGCGCCATGCCCCAGTGGGTGGCTCGAGAGGAGGTCCCCGAGGAGATCCTGGAGACCGAGCGGCGGATCTACGAGGCGGAGGCCCGACAACAGGGCAAGCCCGACAACGTCCTGGAGCGCATCGTGGAGGGGAAGCTCCAGGGGTTCTTCAAGACCTCTGTCCTGCTTGACCAGTCGTTCGTGAAGGAGCCGGACAAGACCATCCGGCAGCTGGTCGACGAGGTGTCGGCCAAGGTCGGAGAGAAGGTTGCCGTGCGACGGTTCGTCCGGTACAGGCTCGGCGAGGAGCTGGAGTAGCGGGATGGGCCAGGGCGACGCGTGGCCGGCTGATGGCGAGGTATCGCGGCCCGTGTATCACCGGGTCTTGCTGAAGCTCTCCGGCGACGCCTTCTCACCGCCCGACTCCGGGTATGGCATCTCCACCGACTCCACGGCCCTCTTGGCCCACGAGCTCCGCGACGTCGTCGACCTGGGTGTTGAGGTCGCCATCGTGGTCGGCGGAGGCAACATCTGGCGGGGACGGGACGCCCCGAGCATCGATCGGGCCCGAGCCGACTACATGGGCATGCTGGCCACGGTGATGAACGCGCTCGCGCTCCAGGATGGCTTGGAGAAGCTCCGGGTGACCACCAGGGTGCAGACCGCGATCCACATGGCCCAGGTGGCCGAGCCATACATCCCGCTCCGGGCGGTTCGGCATCTGGAGAAGGGCCGGATCGTGATCTTCGCTGCCGGGATGGGCGCGCCGTACTTCTCCACCGACACGACCGCAGCCCAACGCGCGCTCGAGATCGGCGCCGAGGCCATCCTCAAGGGGACGAAGGTCGACGGCGTGTACAACGCCGACCCGCTGGTCGACCCGAACGCTCGCCGCTTCGAGTCGATCGAGTACCTCGATGTGCTGCGCGAGGGCTATCAGGTTATGGATGCCACGGCGATCTCGCTGTGCATGGAGAACAAGCTCCCGATCATCGTGTTCGATTTCCGTCGGGAGGGGAACATCCGCCGGGCCCTGTCCGGCGAGCCCATCGGAACCCTGGTGCACGGGGGGGCCGGATGACCGTCCAGGCCACCTTGGGCGAGGGCGGGGAGAAGATGGACAAGGCGATCTCCGTGCTCAAGGAGGAGCTGGGGTCGATCCGGACGGGCAGGGCCGCGCCGGCTCTACTTTCGCGGATCGTCGTGGACTATTACGGTACTCAGGTGCCCATCCAGCAGCTGGCCTCGTTCTCGGTGCCGGAGCCCAGGACGCTCCTCATCCAGCCCTACGACAAGAACGCCATCGCCTCCATGGAGAGGGCGATCATGGCGAGTGACGTTGGCATCACGCCGTCGAGCGACGGCAACGTGATCCGCCTCTCGTTCCCGCCGCTCACCGAGGAGCGGCGCAAGGAGTTGATCAAGGTGGTGCACCAGCGGGGCGAGGACGCCCGCGTGTCGGTACGGAACGTGCGACGCCATTCCAAGGACGAACTGGAGCGGCTGCAGCGCGACGCCACCATCTCCCAGGACGACCTGGCTCGTTCCGAGAAGGAGTTGCAGAAGCTGACCGACCATCACGTGGCGGAGATCGACGAGATCGTCGCGCACAAGGAGCGCGAGCTCAAGGAGGTCTAGTGCCCGAGGGCGACAAGAAGGACGACCTGTTCGAGGACCTCGACAAGTTCTTCGCGCCCATCCAGGACGTCGACTGGCC
>JBKPDU010000081.1:0-21281 GCA_046728055.1 Actinomycetota bacterium
TGCCGGGGCCTCGGCGCGTCCAGGGCGGCGGTACTCACGCTGGCCGTTCATCGACTCGCGCCGTTGGCCGTCCCTGGACGCTGACCGGGGTCACCGGGTCGCTTCTACACGACCCGTTCCACGGATGGTGGAGCAATGAGCCCCGTCGGTGGGCTCCTGCTAATCGACAAACCCGAAGGTGTCACGTCACACGACGTGGTGGACGCTGCTCGCCGGGCGCTCGGTACGCGGAAGGTCGGACACGCAGGAACGCTGGACCCCTTGGCTACCGGGCTCCTGATCCTCGGCGTCGGCCGGGCCACCCGCCTGCTCCGGTTCCTCGCGGATCTTCCCAAGACCTACGAGGGCACCGGGCTGTTGGGGGTGGAGACCGACACGCTCGACGCGGAGGGTCAGGTGCTCCGAACCGCCTTCGTGAACGTGGACCGGCCTGCGCTCGTACGAGCCATGGCGGCACAGGTCGGCGCATCGATGCAGCGGCCTCCCGCATTTTCCGCGGTCAAGGTGGGCGGGCGGAAGCTGTATGAAGCGGCGAGGACCGGCGAACCGTTGGAGGCGGCGCCTCGCCCGGTTCGGGTCGACGCGTTCGACCTCCTGACATTCGACCCACCGCTGTTCGACTTCCGGGTCATCACCTCAGGTGGGACGTACGTTCGGGTGCTGGTCTCCGACGTCGGAACCGAACTCGGCACCGGTGCTCACCTGACCCGATTGGTCAGGACCGCCATCGGGCCGTTCCACCTTCGGGATGCCGTCGCCATGGGCGAAATCCGCGACCCGCTCCCCATCGAGGCCGCGGTGTCGCACCTTCCCCGGATCGACCTCGAGGTCGAGGAGGCCACCGCCGCGTCGCACGGACGGATCCTCGGCCCGGCGGGGATCGAGGGACCGTATGCCGTGTTCGGGCCGGATCATCGGCTCATCGGGGTCTATCGCGACGACGGAGCCAAGGCTCGACCGCAGGTCATCCTGGCGTAGGCTTCGGGCTCATGGCCGAACGGGACCCTCGAGCCGCGCGCAAGAAGCTCATCTGGCGAGTCGTGCAGATCCTCTTCTCCATCGTGCTCGTCGTGGGCATCTTCGCCTACGCGATCCCGAAGATCGCGGACTACCGGTCGGTGTGGCAGGCCTTGACCAACATGACCTGGTTCGAGCTCGCATCGCTGGTCGTGGCAACGGCGTTCAACCTGCTCACGTACTGGTGGCAGAACATGGCGTCGATCCCCGGGCTCGGACTCTGGCAGGCAGCCGTGTGTAACCAGACCACGACGTCGATCGCCAACACGATCCCGGGGGGCGGCTACATCGCGGTCGGCGTGGGATACACCATGTACCGGTCGTGGGGGTTCACGACATCCGCCATCGCCCTTTCAGCGCTGGTCACCGGGATCTGGAACGTGTTCATGAAGCTCGGGCTGCCGGTGATCGCGCTGGCCATCCTGGCCGTTCAGGGCCAGGCGAGCGGGGGGCTGGTCGTTGCCTCACTGGTCGGCGTGGCCATCCTTGCCGCCGGGATCGTGCTGTTCGCCCTCGTGCTGTGGAAGAAGGAGTTCGCCCGCCGCATCGGCGGCGCGCTCGGACAGGCCGTGTCGGTTCTCATGCGGCTGATCCGAAGGCCGCCCGTGGAGCACTGGGGAGATGCTGCGGTTCGGTTCCGCCGGCAGACCATCGACCTGGTGTCCAAGCGCGGGATCGCGCTCACCGTCACCACCATCGTGAGCCACCTGGCGCTGTTCCTCGTCCTGTTGCTGGCCATCCGCCACGTCGGCATCTCCGAGAGCGAGATCAGCACGGCTCAGGTCCTCGGCGTGTTCGCCTTCGGACGACTGGTGACGGCGCTCCCGCTGACCCCCGGTGGCCTCGGCCTGGTCGAGCTGAGCTACATCGGCGGCCTCATCCTGGCGGGCGGGGCGGACGCGAACGTGCCGGCGGAAGTCTTCCGCGCCCAGGTGGCGGCGGCCGTTCTGGTGTTCCGATCGCTCACGTACGCGATCCAGATCCCCTTGGGCGGGTTCACCTACCTGATCTGGCGGTTCAACAGGAGCTGGCGCAAGCCGGTGCAGGCGGAGCGCGAGGAGCGGGCGCCGGCGGCGCTCGCGCCCTCGTCCGGCGGCGTATCCCCTTCGTCCTAGGGTGGCGCGCCGGCGCGGACCGGGGCGCCGCGCATCCGCATGGCCACATCGCGGACCTCGGTGGCCAGGGCCGCCGATCCGAGCGCCACGCAAGCACCGAGCACCACGCCGGCAACGACGTCGGACAGCCAGTGCGCGTTCAGGTACACGCGCGAGAAGGCCATGACGAACGCGAAGAGCACGGCGATGGCCTCCCACTTCCGCCGGCGCGGTCCGGGGGGCATGAGCACGAGCACCAGCGCGACCGCGGTGGCCGCGGCGGCCACTGCATGACCGGAGGGGAATGAGTAGCCGGTGATGGCCACCAGCGGATCCGGTGGACGGCCCCTGTGGAAGAAGGCCTTGGCCGCCGTCAGGAGCTCCTCGGCCGCGACCCACGTGAGGACCCATGCCCCAAGGGCCCGCCACCGCCCGCGGAAGGCCAGCCAGAGCGAGACCACCACTCGGACGGGGATCGTGACCCATCCGCCCCCGATCACGTTCAGGGCTCGGGCCACCCCGGACAGGACCACGTTTCGGATGTCGTCCATGGCTCGGTAGGTGGAGTCGTCCAGCCGACCGATGGGGGCGAACGTCGTCTCCGGCGCGGCCTCCGGAGGATGGCGGCCCACGCCGACGAACAGCAGGATCAGCAAGACAAGCAGCAACAGCGAATACAGGAAGGTCCGGCGATGGTTGCTCAACACGTTGGCGTGCCTATCCGGGGCAGGGCGGGGCCTCCGCTCCACACAGGCTGAGCCCGGTCTCCTCTTCGACCCGTTCCACCAGCACGGACCGGTCAACGAACGACATGGCCTCCTGAGCCTCGAGCGCGAGCGTTGCCGAGGCCCCCGTGGCGAACCGGAACTGGTTCGTCACGCACCCCCCGGGGAACAGGAGATACCGGTCGGCCCGAAAGGTGGGCGGCAGGCTGATGGGGTCCTCGTAGACGCGAACGCCGGGGATGGTCCCCGCTCCTCGTGTCACCTCGACTGCATCCGACACGTCGCAGGACTCGGTCAGCACGATCTCGAGCGCGTGGATGCCGGCCCGATCGGAGTCCAGCCAGAACTGCGCCGACCCGCTTCGGATGCGCGAGCCCCCATAGGACCAGCCGGACGGGAACTCCGCGATGCAGGGAACGAGGGTGGCCGATGGGACGGCCTGGGCCTCCAGGATCAGCATGTTTGCGTCCTTGGCTCCGCACACGGGCTCCTCCGGGGACAGCGCTCCGCATGCCGGCGCGAGCATGGCGGCGGCGAAGGTGGCGACGACGGCTCGTCGCTGCCCTCCAATCCTCATGCGAATACCGTCCAGTTGCTGACCACGACGAGGATGACCAGGAGCCCGGCCGCGAGGACCCCGACCGTCCGGAGGATACGTCGCATGCTCCACCGCTGGATGGAGATGGGTTTGCGCTCCGGGGCCAGCGCTCGGAACTCGCCCACCAGGTCCCGGCCATCTTGTTTGAGCATGCTCCGAAGTTGCGTGGGGCTGGCCACACCACGAGCGGCGGCGAAGGCCTCGGCGATGTCGTCCTCCGTGAAGAGCTGGAGCGCCCGCTCGTACACCCGCTTGGCATCGCTCTTGACCGCGAGCACGAGCATCATGTTCGCCAGGTCGACTGCCTGTCGCCATGGGGACGGCCGGACCTGAACGAAGAACACGTCGATCACCAGGACCTTGCCAGCGCGCACCATCAGGTTCGCCGGCTTGATGTCTCGGTGCGCCAGACCTTCGTCCCACATCTTGCGGATGATCTGGAGTCCCTGGTCGATGCTCGCGTCGTCGATCTCCGCATCGCCGATCTCGACCGCCCTGTCAAAGAACTCCATCACGATCATGTACTCGCGCTCCGGTGTGATCTCCACGATGCCATAGGGTCTTGGTGTGGGGAGTCCCTCGTCATACATGAGGCGAAGCGTGTAGTCCTCGTACTCGACGAACCGTCGGACGGACTGGAACGGGGTCTCGTCCTCCAGGGCCCCGTACAAGATGGAGCGACCGAGCTTGTACCAGCGATCCGCCCGGACGTGGCTCTTGGCATAGAGCTTGGCGAACAGATACTGCTCGGGTTCGTCCTCCGTGGCCGCGACCCGCAGGCGAAGCGGCGTGGATCCGCCCGATCCCTCGAGACCAACCGGCTTGATCTGGAGGATCTCGTACCCCAGCTGGTTTTGGACTGCCCGACGGATGGCATCGCCTCGCCGCCCGCTGACGTCCAGGTGCGCGGCCTTCCCCTTGCGGTACGTCACCGGGAACGCATCGTTCGGCGTGTACCACCGGAAGGCCACCAGAGGGATGGCGATGCCCATGATCGCGCCGAACGCGGCGTCGGTAGGATGGTCCACTGCGAGGTAGAGGCGGGCGAACACGAGCGTGAGGATCACGGCGCCGACGATCCATTTCGCGATCTCGCGAGGACGACCGGGGACCGCGAGCGCGTAGATGATCCCGACGAGCGAGGCGGCCAGTCCCACCAGCGGCCTGGAGGGCATCGAGTACCCCTCCCACGTCGCGAGGATCCTGATGCCGAGCGGGCGGCTCCGTGCCAGGAGGGTCGAGATCCAGTACCCAACGATCTCAGCCGCCAAGAGGCTGCCGAGGAACACGAACAGGTGCCGCCACCTGCGGAACCCGAGGAGCACGGCGATGGTCCCCCAACGCAGCGCGCGGATCGTCCACCGCGAGGCCAACAGGTTGACGAACAGCATGACGTCTGTGAGCGAGCCGGTCCGAAGGTTCGCGATCCAGCGCAACCGAAGGGTGTCGAACCGGTCGAAGATTCCGGCGAGCGACTGGAAGGACGCCACGCCGATGAGGAGGCTGAGGAAGTACACCACCATGACGATCCAGAACTTGCCGCTGCGACCGAGCTTGTGGGGGAGCGGGGGCGCCTCACCGGATGGTCGCCGGTGGCGTCTCCCGCTTCGGCCGGGCGCACGGCTCCGTTGCTCACCTGCCCGGCCAAACGTCTGGTTGGTGACGTTCAAGGACTCGCCCGCTGGTCGAAAGCCCGACTCTACTCCACGGGCTCTGGGATCCCACGCTCGGCGAGCCATGTGGCGGCGACCGTGGCCGGGGCTTCACCCGCGGCGACGTCGCGGTTCATGTGCCGCAGCTCCCTGGTGGTCATGGCGGCCGAGACGGAGTCCGTGATCTCCGCCAGCCGGAGCCCGAGCTTCGTCAGGGCGTCGGCCCTGACGATCGGCGTGACGTTCTCCGCCGGCTGGAGATGACGGTCATCGCGAAGCAGGACGAAGCCGTTCGCCTCGATCTGCCCGTCGGTGGTGAACAGCAGGGCCGCCTGCACATGCCCGGCATCGAGCGCCGACACGGTGAGCTCGCCTCCCTCGTCGAGCGGCACGAACGAGCCGAACCGCAGGCCGTACACGGACGTGAGTCCCTCCAGGCACAGGGGACGGTCCCGACACTCGGGCGGTCCGCCGAAGGCCATCTGCGGGGCAACGGGCCGGAGGTCACTGATGGTTTCCAGGCCGAACCGGGTCGCTGTCTCCCTCGTGACCGCGATCCCGTTCTGGTCCTGCGCCGGCGACGCGGCCAGGACGGTGAGGCCGCGCGACGCCATCGCACGCACCAGCGCGCGATGCGTCGCGCGCTCGTCCGCTGACGCCGATCCAATCCCCGCCACGAACTCGAGCGCACTCCCCGCGTACTCGGGGACCAGCTCGACCAATCCTTTCTGGAGTGCCGGCAGGACGAGCTCACGCGGGCCAAGATCGAGCGCAAGCTCGACGCGGAAGCCGGCGGACCGAAGGGCCTGCCCGTAGAGCTCCGCGAGTAGGACGCTCTCGGAGAAGTTGAAGGACGCGATGGTGATAGCGCGATCGCCAAGCGCGGTCGACCGAGGAGCTGATGTTGACGCGCACGCGCCGAGCAAGAGGAACGGGAGGAGCATGGCGGCTCCCCATCGCAGCACGACGTCTCTCCTTCCCAACGCGCCACCAAGGCTAGTCCAAACAACGCGTGTTCCTGTCCGGAGAGGATTGTTCGGTAGGCTGCCGCGCGTGGAGCTGCGACACGGACTGGAGTCGCTTCCGCTCGGCACCGGTGCGACCGTCGTGACGATCGGGTTCTTCGATGGCGTGCACCTCGGCCATCAAGCCGTGTTCCGCCGAACGGTCGAGGTCTGCCGGGAACGCGGACTCCGATCCGTCGTGGTCACGTTCGACCGGCATCCCCGGGAGACCCTGACCCCGGGCAAGGAGCCGAAGCTCCTGACAACGCCGGAGCGCAAAGCGGGGCTCATCGAGGAGGCTGGCGTGGACGTCCTGCTCGTCCTCCGATTCGACCGAGCCTTCTCGCTCATCCCGGCAGAGGAGTTCGTGCGCGGGACGCTGGCGGAGGGACTGCACGCAACGCACGTGGTCGTGGGGGCGAACTTCACGTTCGGACACCAGGCCAGGGGAACGGTGGAGACCCTCCGAGCCCTCGGCCCAATCCACGGGTTCACCGCCGAGGAGGTCCCCATCCTCGAGCTCGACGGCCGCCCGGTCTCCTCCTCATCGATCCGCGAGGCGCTCGCCGAGGGAGATCTGGAGTGGCCGACGAGGGCGCTCGGGCGCCGGCACACCGTCGAGGGGACCGTGGTCACCGGGGCGGGTCGAGGGGTGGACCTCGGCTTCCCCACCGCGAACCTGGAGACCGATCCCCGGGTGCTGTTGCCCAGGACCGGCATCTACGCGGGACGGGCCACGATGCGGGGCCCACTCGTCGGGGCCATCGGAGTGGGAACCAGTCCGACATTCGTCGCGGCGATCAGCGTGGGAACCAATCCGACCTTCGGCCGGGAACCGGTCCACGTCGAGGCCCATGTGCTCGACTTCGAAGGCGAGCTCCACGGCCAAGCGCTCTCCGTCGAGTTCTGGGCCAGGCTACGCGACGAGGAGCGATTCGACTCACCCGAGGCCCTCATCGAGGCCATGGCCGAGGACGTCCGCCGCACCCGCGAGCTCGTCCCGCAGCCGGATGCACGGAGGGCATGAAGGGCCGCCGTCGTGCTGCTTCGACGTCGTCTCGGACCGTTCTCCGGTGATCCTGACCGTGTCTGGTAGCCTTTTCCCTGGTCATGGCACTGACGACGGAGTCCCGCTCGAGGATCATCGCCGACTATCGGCGTTCGGAGAACGACACCGGCTCGGCGGAGGTCCAGATCGCGGTGCTTTCCTCGCGCATCAGCGATCTGACCGAGCACCTGAAGACCCACAAGGACGACCATCACTCACGGCGCGGCTTGCTCCAGATGGTCGGGCGGCGCCGACGGCTCCTCGAGTACCTCCGCCGCAAGGACATCGAGCGCTACCGGACGCTGATCGCCCGCCTGGGACTGAGGCGATAGCCGAGGAGGCGGCGGCCGATGCCGCCCGTTCCGAGGGGGTGATGCGCGCGAGGACATGAGATCGGCGAAGGAGGGGGTCGGTTATCAGTAGCGAGTCCCCGGACTCCGGAGGCTCACCACTGACAACTGGCCGAACCTCCCAGCTCAAGTACACGCCCATCGGTCCTGACGGAGACGCCGCGCAGGACACAGCCAAGGAGGAAGGCCAGTGGCCGGTATCAAACGTACGAAGACCGTGGGCTCGCAGGACATGACCTTCGAGTCCGGCAAGCTCGCGATGCAGGCGGAGGGATCCGTCGTCGTCACCTATGGTGAGACGCAAGTCCTTGCCACCACCACGACCGCCGCGCCCCGAGAGGGCATCGACTTCTTCCCGCTCACCGTCGACGTCGAGGAGCGGATGTATGCGGCGGGGAAGATTCCCGGTGGCTTCTTCCGCCGAGAGGGACGGCCGTCGGAGACCGCGATCCTCACCGCCAGGCTGATCGACCGCCCTCTCCGGCCCACGTTCAGGGATGGCTACCGGGACGAGGTTCAAGTCGTGGTCACGGTTCTCTCGGCGGACCTGGCGAACCCGTACGACATTCCGGGGATCAACGGGGCCAGCCTGTCGACGATGATCGCCGGGCTTCCCTTCGACGGTCCGGTTGGCGCCGTCCGACTGGGCCTGATCGGTGGGGAATGGCGGATCAACCCGACTTACCAGGATCTGGACATGGCCACGTTCGACGTGGTCGTGGCCGGCCGGCGCAACGAGTCCGCCGGCATCGACCTATTGATGATCGAGGGGGAAGCCCCCGAGAACGCATGGAGCCTGCTCGCAGGTGGCGGGGCCGCCGTGGCCCCGACCGAGGAGACCGTCGCCGAGGGGCTGGAGGCCGCCAAGCGAGCCATCGGCGAGATGATCGACCTCCAGCTCGAGTTCCTCGCCGAGCTCCAGGTCACGCCGAAGCCGTTCGAGCCCGAGGCCCTGTTCTCCGAGCAGACGTACGAGGACGTGGCGGGCTTCGCCGAGAGCCGGATCGAGGCCGCGCTGGTGCCGGACAAGCCATCTCGAGACGCGGCCCTCGACCAGATCAAGGAGGAGCTCAAGGTCCACCTCCTGTCGACTTGGGGAGAGGAGGCCTTCGCCGACCAGGCCGCCGAGATCTCGCCGGCGTTCAAGGAGCTCCAGAAGCGCGTCATGCGCAAGCGGATCCTGGAGGATGGCGTTCGCCTCGACGGCCGCAAGGCCGACGAGATCCGGACGCTGTCCTCCGAGATCGGGCTGGTCCCTCGGGCCCACGGGTCTTCGCTGTTCCAACGGGGCGAGACCCAGGTGCTGAACGTGACCACCCTCGGGATGCTTCGGATGACCCAGATGATCGACACGCTGGACCCCGACGAGTCCAAACGGTACATCCACCACTACAACTTCCCGCCGTTCTCCACCGGGGAGGTCGGGCGGATCGGCTCGCCCCGGCGGCGGGAGATCGGCCACGGCGCCCTCGCCGAGCGCGCGCTCGTTCCGGTGGTGCCTCCCGAGGAGGAGTTCCCCTACGCGATCCGCCTGGTGTCCGACGTCCTCTCGTCCAACGGCTCGACGTCCATGGCCAGCGTGTGCGCTTCGACGCTCTCGTTGATGGACGCGGGCGTGCCGATCAAGGCGCCGGTGGCCGGCATCGCGATGGGCTTGATCGCCGAGTTCGACCGATACGTGACGCTCACCGACATCCTGGGGGCGGAGGACGCGTTGGGTGACATGGACTTCAAGGTGGCGGGGACCAAGGACTGGGTCACGGCGATCCAGCTCGACATGAAGGTCACCGGCCTACCCGCCGAAGCCCTGACCCAGGCGCTCAAGCAGGCCCGGGAGGCACGGCTGTTCATCCTGGACACGATGCTCCGCACGATCTCCGAGCCCCGGAGCGAGGTGAACGTCAAGGCGCCGCGGATCCTCACCATCCAGATCCCGGTGGACAAGATCGGGGAGGTCATCGGGCCCAAGGGCAAGCGGATCAACGAGATTATCGCGGTGACCGGAGCCGACATCGACATCCAGGACGACGGCACCGTCTTCATCGGCTCTCGGGAAGGCGCCGGGGCGGACCAGGCGGCGAAGATGATCGACGAGATCGTCAATCCCAGGCCGCTCTCGGTGGGGGAGCGGTTCACCGGCAAGGTGGTGAAGACCACGACCTTCGGTGCATTCGTCAACCTCGTGCCAGGCAGGGACGGGCTGGTGCACATCTCCAAGCTGGGACGGGGCAAGCGCCTGTCCTCGGTCGAGGAGGCGGTCAAGGAGGGCGACACCCTGGAGGTCGAGATCCAGGAGATCGACCAGATGGGCAAGATCAGCCTGAAGCCGGTGGGGGAGGAGTGGGCGATCCCCGAGGGCATGGAGGTGGAGGAGCAGCCCCGCCGGGAGCGGAGGGGCGGCGACTCGCGGGGCGGTCGCGGCCGGGATCGCGATCGGCGGCCCAGGGACCGCGAGCGCCGGGATCCGCCCTCGCACTAGGCTCTCGCCCATGCCCATCCGCCGGACCGAATTCGAGTCGGGCCTGCGAGTGGTGACCGAACGCATGCCCGGCGTTCGGTCCGTGGCCCTGGGGTTCTGGGTGCTGGCGGGATCGCGAGACGAGCCCCCGCCGATCAGCGGCTCCTCCCATTTCCTCGAGCATCTGCTGTTCAAGGGGACGAAGACCCGAACGGCGCGCGACATCGCCGAGGCCTTCGACGCAGTCGGCGGCGACGTGAACGCGTTCACCGCCAAGGAGTACACGTGCTTCTACTGCCGGGTGCGGGACCGCGACCTGCCCATGGCCGTCGACTACCTGGCCGACATGCTCCAGAACTCGGTGATCCGCACGGTGGACGTCGAGGCCGAGCGCCAGGTGATCCTGGAAGAGATCCACATGCACGAGGACACGCCCGACGACCTCATCCACGATCTTCTGAACGAGACGCTGTGGCCCGATCACCCGCTCGGCCGGCCGATCCTGGGGACTGTGGAGAGCATCACCGCTGCCACCCGCGACCAGGTGCGGCGGTTCTACAAACGCCGCTACGTCCCGAAGAGCCTCGTGGTCGTGGCCGCCGGGAACGTGCAGCACGATTCGCTCCTGGATCAGCTCGGCGCGGGCATGCCGATCGGTCCCGTCCGCTCCGAGGGTCCGAGCTCGTGGAACCTGCGTCTGGCCGGCAACCCACCTGCCCCCTCGGGCCAGACCCTGGTGAAGCGTCGGAAGACCGAGCAGGCCCACATCTGCCTGGGGACCAACGGCCTGGCCCGCAACGATCCGGAACGATTCGCCTTCGGCATCGTGAACACGGCGATCGGTGGGGGGATGTCCTCACGCCTGTTCCAGGAGATCCGGGAGAAGCGGGGCTTGGCCTATTCCGTGTACAGCTACCACACGCAGTACACCGAGGCCGGCCTGTTCGCCGCGTACGCGGGAACGACCCCGGGCCGGGCCACGGAGGTGCTGGACATCGTTCGGGAGCAGCTGGCGGATGTTGCCGATGGCGCCCTCTCGGAGGAGGAGTTCGACCGGGCCAAGGGGCACATGAAGGGATCACTCGTTCTGTCGTTGGAGGATCCGAGCGGCCGGATGTCGCGCCTGGGCAAGTCCGAGATCTCCCATGGCGAGATCCTGACCGTGAACCAGATCCTCCAACGGATCGAGTCCGTGACGCTCGACGACGCTCGCCGAGTTGCCAAGCGGATCCTGTCCCAGCCACTGGCCCTGGCGATGCTCGGTCCGTTCAAGGGCGGAAAGGAAGCGCCGGCGTGATTCGCATCGGCGTCATCGGCGCTGCGGGACGGATGGGGCAGATGGTGTGCCGAACCGTTGCCGCCGAGCCCGACCTGGCGCTGGTCGCCGCCATCGACCGGTCCAAGGTGGGACAGTCGATCGGGTCGCAGATCGGCCAACCCACGTTGGACGTGCCCATCTCCGACGAGCTCGATCGCCTGCTCGAGGCGGAGGTGGAGGTGGCCGTGGACTTCACGCACCCCGATGTCGTGATGGACGACGTCCGGTGGTGCATCGAGCACGGCATCCACCTCGTGGTGGGCACCACCGGGTTGACGGACGACGAGCTGGACGAGATCCCCAAGCTCATCGAGGACGAGGGGGGCGAGCCGAACGTGATCGTTGCGGCGAACTTCGCCCTCGGGGCGGTGCTGATGCAGCGGTTCGCCGCCGAGGCCGCCCGGTTCTTCCCTGCTGCGGAGATCATCGAGCTTCATCACGACGGCAAGGCCGACGCCCCGTCCGGGACGGCGCTGTCCACGGCCAGGCGGCTGATCGAGGAGCGCGGTGGCGAGTATGGAGGTCCGTCGACGGAATCGATCGAGGGCGTTCGAGGAGGCGAGATCGACGGCGTCCGCGTCCACTCCGTTCGTCTCCCCGGCCTGGTGGCTCACCAGGAGGTCATCCTGGGCGGGCAGGGCCAGATCCTGACGATCCGCCACGACTCCACGGATCGGAGCTCGTTCATGCCGGGGGTACTGATGGCTATCCGCGCCGTGTCCACGCGACCGGGCCTCACGGTCGGCCTGGAGCCGCTACTCGACCTCCGGCCGTGAGTCGGCGCCTGGCCGACGTGTTCGGGGGGCTGTCGGCCGCGTAAGCTCGGGGACCGTGGACGTCGAGATCCGGACCATCGCGCCCGAAGAATTCGCCACGTACGTCGGCGCCCTCACGGTGGGGTTCGGCGGCCACGCCCGTCCCGAGGATGTCGAGCACGAACGGACGGTGGCCGAGATCGACCGGTGCCTCGTCGCCCTGGACGGCCGGGAGATCGTCGGCGGCGCGTCGGCAGCCTCGTTCACGCTGACCGTGCCGGGCGGTTCGATCCGAGCCGCAGGGATTACGGGCGTGGCGGTCAAGCCGACCCACCGACGGCAGGGCATCAATTCGGCGCTGATGCGCCGGCAGCTCGACGACGTCCGGGCCAACGGCGAGCCGCTCGCGATCCTGTACGCCTCCGAGGGCGGCATCTACGGCCGGTTCGGCTACGGGCTTGGCTCGTTCCATTGCTCGATGGACATCGAGCGGGACCGCACGGCCTTCCTCCGCGGCTACCAGACCACGGGCCGGACCCGGTTGCTCGATCGGGAAGACGCGCTGGCGGCCATGTTGCCGCTGTACGACCGGGTTCGTCGAGACCGGCCTGGTGGGATCGAGCTCGATCGCCGGTGGTTCGCGTACCGGTTCTCCGAGACCCACTGGGGTGAGGATCGGAAGTGGTTCTACGCGATCCACGAGGGCGCCGAGGGTCTGGACGCGTACGCCGTCTACCGCATCGAACACGGCAAGTACGGCGATCACCGAAACGGCCTGATCGTGGAAGAGGTCCAGGCGTCCTCGCCCCAGGCCCACGCGGAGATGTGGCGCTACCTGTTCGACGTCGACCTGATCGAACGGATCACCGCCGGGAACCGACCGATCGACGACCAGCTGCTCCACGTGGTGGAGGAGCCCAGCCGGCTCCGTCTCCGGATCAAAGACGCTCTGTGGGTGCGGCCGGTGGACGTGGCGAAGTCACTCGAGTCGCGGAGGTACGCGGCCGAGGGCCGGTTGACGATCGAGGTCCGGGACCTGTTCTGCCCGTGGAACGAGGGGCGTCATCAGCTCGATGGTGGGCCGGACGGCGCCTCGTGTGTCGCCACGGACGCCGAGCCCGACCTGGTGATGAGCGTGAACGAGCTCGGCGCGGCGTACCTGGGAGGCGTGAGTTTCCGACAACTGCATCGAGCCGGACGCGTACGGGAGGAGCAGCCGGGGGCGCTGGCCAGGGCCGACGCGTTGTTCGGCTGGGACCCGGCGCCATGGTGCTCGTTCGTGTTCTGAGCCCTGACGATCTTCCACCCGTCACCCCAGGGCCGCCAGAACGATCAGCCACAGGCCGAGGGCGCCGAGCGCGATGGCCAACACATCGGTGAGGATCCTGAGCACGCCTTCGTTCACCCGGTGCGCCCCCGTTCCGAGGAGCACCATGCCAGAATCCATCAGCGACACGCCGGCCAGTAACGCCGCCACTGTGAGGAATGCGAGCCCGCGTCCACCCTCGTTTGCCGCGTCGGCCACCACGGCGGTCCCGGTCGTGGCCAGGAACACATAGGCTCCGGGGTTCAGGAGGACGGCGACGATCCCTCGAACCGATGGATGGAGTCCGCCGGGCGCCGCCTCGACCTGGGGCCGCCGGTTCTCGCGGAGCGCGTCGATCGCCAGGAACACGAGGAAGCATCCGCCGAGGGCGCGGACGACCGAAAGGAACGTCTTGCCGGGCTCGATCGAGGAGAGGCCCGCGGCCAACAGCACGAGCATGAAACCAAGCGTGGCGTTGGCTCCCGCCATCGCCTGAAGGCCTCTGGTCGCGCTGCCACGGGCGGCCTCCGAGAACAGGAGGAGTTGCACCGGGCCCGGCGATGCCCCGAGCGCGACGCCCAGTCCGAACGCGGCCGCTGGGTGCGCGAGATCGGACGTCACGTCAGGAGAGCCGAAGCTCCTCGACCTTGAGCTCTCCGCCGTCGTCGATCAGGAGCACTCCCTCGCATTCGGCCAGGGGACGGACCTCGCGGCTCGTCAGTCCTCGGACCGCCTTCTCGATCAGCGGGGTATGTCCGATGGCCAGTCCACGTCTTCCCTCCGGAATGGCCGCCATGGCCGCATGGAGCACTTCCCCGAGCTGCTCCGGCGAGTCGTCGGTTCCGTCGCCCGCCAGCCCCGGGACGACGGCGTGCTCCGGCAGTTGTTGTCCGGCGGCCCGGAGGAACCATGCCGCGGTCTCGGCGGCCCGATTGGCCGGCGAGACGAACACGACGTCGTACCCTCCGGTCAGCGTCCGGCCGACGTCCTCGGCCTGGACTCGGCCCTCGGGCGAGAGCGCGTCCCGGTCCGGATCACGGCGCGCGTGGCGCCGGATCTCGAGCGTCTTCAACGGTGAACCCTCCTGGTGGAGCTTTGCGTATGATGCCCGACCGCATGAAGCGTACTCACCCCGGCCCGCTCTTCCTTTGGGTCGTCGTGACCGCGACGCTCGCGGCATCGTGCACGACCAGCACCGCGACGGAGCCCGACAGCAGCGGAACGAGCGGCAACGGCAGCCGAAGTGACACGGTCACGCCCGAAGCGACGGCCACCGGCCCGCCCGGGGCGGCCGTCTATCGATACGCCAACCCGGGGCTGCTGGTGACGTTGAGCCTGGAGGGCGAGTCGGGGACGCTGGCGATCGAGAACGACACCGGTCGCGAGCTCGCGCCTCCAGGGCTCTATGTCCTCGAGGCCCGGACCGGCGCTCGCGTGGAAGGCGAGGTGAAGGATCCGAGCGTGATCCCGGATGGCGAGGCGAAGACGTTCAGTGTCTCGTTCTCGGGGCTGGGGACCAAGGACATCGGCCTGGTGATCCTGCTGATCGGCCGAGACAACTACGGCGCCTTCGCTCGTCAATAGAGCACTCGACCGACGCGGCTATCGACGGCTGGTGGGTTCGGATTCGCCGGCGGCGATCCGGGCCAGGACGAACAGGAGGTCCGAGAGTCGATTCAGATAGCGGAGCAGGTCATCGCTCACCTCGGCGCCCGAGTCGCGGAGCTCGACGACGTGGCGCTCGGCGCGGCGGATGACGCTCCTGGCCACGTCGATCGACGCCGAGACCGGATTGGCGCCGGGCACGATGAACGCGTTTGGCAGGGGATGCTCCGCCACCAGCTCGTCGATCCGAGACTCCAGGCGCGACACCATCGCGCGCGTGACGAGCGACACGCCCGGTTCGAGCTTAGCCCGTTCCCGCGGATTGGTCGCCAGGTCCGCTCCGACGACGAACAGCTCGCGCTGGAGTCCCAGGATCTCGTGGTTCAACGCTGCATCGTCGGAGAGCGCTCGGACGAGGCCGAGCACCGCAACCGCCTCGTCGGTCGTGCCGTACGCCTCGGTCGCCGGGTCCGCCTTGGACACCCTCCCGCCGTACAGCAGGCCGGTCGTGCCGTCATCTCCGCCCTTCGTGTATATCTTCGGCACGCGGCTAGGATAGCCGCGAGTTCAGCGCCACTGGTTGCGTCGAGGTCATCGACGCCGGACAACGGTTCATGCGAGCAACCCGCGGCCCGTGTGGCCCGATTACTCCATGGCGTGACGAGGTGAAACGGTGGACCCTCTTGCGCAGGGGGCTCCCCAGCATCGAGAGCCACGCTGTGGTCACGGGCCCCCCGATGCACCTACCCTTCCGGGAGCAAGCGGAGCCTCGAGGGGCACACTGCGTGGCCTCTCAACCAGTGGCTGATGTGCAACATGTGGCTCTTGTGGCTCTTGTGCGGCAGGTGGCACGATGATACGCTCCGACCCCGATCGTGGGGGCGGGCGGCCGGCGCAAGCCAGGGCGCCTGAGCGGGGCCCGACCGCCCGGCCCACGTCTGCCGGCCTCCTCGGGCCGTCGGCCGCCGCCGTACCCGGCAGCAAAGGAGGAAGCTATGGCCGGTAGGTTCGGGGCGGTCGTCACCGCCATGGTCACCCCGTTCCGGGACGACCACTCGCTCGATCTGGATGGCGCGCGCAGACTGGCCGGCCACCTGTTCGACCATGGGTCGGACACGCTCGTGGTCGCTGGGTCGACCGGCGAGTCACCCACGCTCAGCCACAAGGAGAAGCTGGATCTGTTCGGCGCGGTGATCGAGGCGGCGAAAGGCCGTGGGAAGGTCGTATGCGGAACCGGGACCTACAGCACGGCCGAGACCCTCGAGCTCTCGCGGGAGGCGGAGCAGCTCGGAGCCGACGGCCTGCTGTTGGTGACCCCGTACTACAACAAGCCGCCACAGCGAGGCCTGGTGGCCCACTACACCCGCATCGCCTCCGCCGTGTCGATCCCCATCGTGGCGTACAACATCCCGGGCCGGACCGGCGTCCGGATCGAGCACGATACGCTGCTTCAGCTGGCCAGGATCCCGAACATCATCGGGGTCAAGGATTCGACCGGCGACTTCCAGTCCGTGTCCCGGCTGATCACCGAGGCGCCACCGACGTTCGAGGTGTATTCCGGCGATGACTGGGCCACGTTCGGCTACATGTGTCTCGGCGCAGTCGGCGTCGTGTCGGTTGCCGCCCACCTCGTGGGCGACCGGATCCGCCAGCTGGTGGACCTGGTGGCGGGGGGCGACATCCCCGCGGCCCGCAAGGTCCACGAGGAGCTGTCACCGCTGTTCAACACCCTGTTCATCACCACCAACCCCATCCCGGTGAAGACCGCGCTTGGGATCCTCGGCCTTCCGGCCGGCCCGCCTCGGCTGCCGCTCGTCCCGGCCACCAGGGAGGAGCGAGCGAGGATCGAGAAGGCGCTGGTGGATGCCAGGCTCCTCTAACGGAACGGGGGGCCGGCCGGCTCGGGTCGCGTTCCTCGGTGGGGTGGGGGAGATCGGCCGCAACATGGCCTGCATCGAGCTGGACGATCGGCTCCTCATCCTGGACGCAGGCCTTTCCTTCCCTCACGCCGAGATGCCGGGGATCGATCTGGTGCTACCGGACTTCGAGTACGTGCGGGAGAACATGGACCGGGTGGAGGCCGTGGTGCTGACCCACGGGCACGAGGACCACATCGGCTCCGTCCCGTACCTGCTTCGCGAGTTCGGGCGAGTCCTGCCGATCTACGGAACCGCGTTCACCCTGGCCCTGCTGGAAGGGAAGCTCGAGGAGCACCGGGTCCGGGACAGAGCCGCGTTCTACACCGTGGTGCCGGGCGGCGCGGCCAGCGTGGGGCCGTTCTCCATGCGGTTCATGCGGGTGACGCATTCCATCCCGGAAGGGGTGGCCGTGACCATCGACACCCCGTTCGGAACGATCCTGCACACGGGGGACTTCAAGATCGACCAGACCCCGCTCGATGGCCGGCCCACGGACCTGCACCGCCTCGCCGAGGAGGCCGGGCGGAACGGCGGCGTTCACCTCATGCTGTCCGACTCGACCAACGCCGAGGAGGCCGGGTATACCTCGAGCGAGCGAACGGTTGGCCCGGTGCTGCAGGACATCATCGCCCGGGCTCCCCAGCTCGTGGTGGTTGCCTGCTTCTCGAGCCACATCCACCGGATCCAACAGGTGGCGAACGCCGCGCGGGCGAACGAGCGGATGGTGGCGGTCCTCGGTCGCTCGATGCACCAGAGCGTCGACGCTGCTCGCCGGCTGGGCCTGCTCCACGTGCCGGAGGAGGACATCGTGCTGATCGAGGACCTGGGCAGGCTGGATCGGTCGCGGGTCGTGGTGGTGAGCACTGGAAGCCAGGGCGAACCCTACTCCGCGCTCTCGCTGATGGCGGCAAGGGAGCACAAGTTCGTGGATCTTCGCCCAGGCGACACCGTGGTGCTGTCCTCCTCGCTCATTCCGGGGAACGAGCCGGCCATCCACCGGGTCATCGATGGCCTGTACCGCACGGGGGCGGACGTGTTCCACGAGCCGGCGGCGCCGGTGCACGCGTCGGGACACGCCGCCCAGGAGGAGCTCCGGCTGATGCTCTCACTCGTTCAGCCGCGATGGTTCATCCCGGTCCACGGGGAACGACGGCACTTGGCCCATCACGCGAAGCTTGCCACCGAGGTGGGCATCGCCTCCGACCACGTGCTGATCTGCGAGGACGGGGACCTAGTGGAGGTGGGGGACCCGGTGCGGATCGCCGGAAGGATCCCGGCCGGGATGACCTTCGTGGACGGGCTGGGGATCGGCGACGTCGGCGAGGTCGTGCTCCGGGACCGCCGGAAGCTGTCGGCCGACGGGGTGGTGGTCGTGGTGGTGACGATCGACGCCCATCAGGGCGAGATCGTGGCCGGCCCCGACATCGTGAACCGGGGATTCGTGTTCATCGAGACCTCGGGAGACATCCTTGAAGAGGCCAGGAATCGCGTCATGCTTTCCCTGAAGGAGAGCGCCCAGGCGCACGTCGTCGACCGGAGCGCGATCGAACAGAACATCCGGAGGACGCTGGGCAAGTACTTCTATGAGGTCACCCTGCGAAAGCCGGTGATCTTGCCGGTGATCATGGAGGTCTGATGCCCGCGAAGACCAACCGGAGGGCGCCCTCGCGCCGGGCTCCCTCCCCCCGCGACAAGCCCGAGCGTCGAAAGGTCCGTCAGCACCTCGCTCCCTGGGCCCGCGACGCGCTGGGGATCGGGCTGTTGGTGTTCGCCCTGATCTCAATGCTCGGGTTGTGGTTCGACGCAGCAGGATTCGTGGGCCGGGGCATCGAGCTCATGCTGGAGGCCTTGGTGGGGCAGGCGGGGGTGCTGTTCCCGGTCCTCGCGCTGTACTGGGGGGTCCTGCTCCTTCGGGGCACGGCCGAGGACGTCCGGGTCCGGATGTTCATCGGGTTCGCATTCATGTCGGTCGGCCTGCTCGCACTGTGGTCCATCACACACGGTAACCCCTCGCCCCTCGCCGGCACGGGGACCGTCCGACATGCGGCGGGGTTCATCGGCGCGGTCATCGCCTGGCCCGTCTCCCGCGGAGTATCGCGACTGGGCGCCGGCATCGTCTGGACCGGCGTGACGGTGCTCGGGGTCCTGATCTTCACCGGCACGCCGCTGTCGGCAGCGTGGGCCAGGGTCCGCGAGCTGTGGGCCGAGGCGGGCGCCGACGAGGAGGCCCCGCCGACGAGGCGCAGGCGAACCAAGCCGGACCGCCGAGGCGGGACCGAAGAGGATGCTCCGGTCATGGTGGACATCCGAGACCAGGGGGCCGAACCGGAATCATCGGGACCGCCGGCCGACACGGGCTCGAACGAAGCCTTCGTGCCGACCGCTACGCCGAAGGGCGGCGCCTACTCCCTGCCTCCGATCGGCCTGCTCCGAACGGCCCCCTCGTCGGCCGGATCCAGCCGGGACGAGGAACAGACCACCGAGGCCCTGGAGCGAACGTTCCGGACGTTCGGGGTGGCCGCCCGCGTGCCCAAGGCCCACCGTGGCCCGACGGTCACGCTCTTCGAGGTGGAGGTGGAGGCCGGCACCAAGGTGAACAGGGTATTGGCGCTGGCCGACGACATCGCGTATACGCTCGCCACGCCGGACGTCCGGATCATCGCGCCGATCCCCGGGAAGTCAGCCATCGGCGTGGAGGTGCCGAACAAGGTGCGCGATTTCGTGATGCTCGGCGACGTCCTTCGAGCTCGGGCGGCCAAGGAGGACCGCCACCCGTTGGCGGTGGCGCTGGGCAAGGACGTCCACGGCCGGGCCCAGATGGTCAACCTCACAAGGATGCCGCACCTGCTGATCGCCGGGGCCACCGGCGCGGGGAAGTCCTCCCTCATCAACTGCTTCATCACGTCGATCCTGATGCGAACCTCGCCCAACGAAGTGAAGCTGGTGCTCGTCGATCCCAAGCGGGTCGAGCTGGCGCACTTCGCCGACCTTCCGCATCTCCTGTCTCCGGTGATCGTGCATCCCAAGCGAGCCGCGGAGGCCCTGGGGTGGGTGGTCCGGGAGATGGAGCAGCGGTACGAGGCTCTGGCCGTGGTGGGCGTCCGCGACCTCGATGGCTACCGCGAGGGCCTCGCGTCGGGCACGCTCAGGATCCCGCCCGGCCAGGAGGAGAAGTTCGTGGACCTCCCGTACATCGTGGTCGTGATCGACGAGCTGGCCGACCTGATGCTCGTATCACCCCGCGAGGTCGAGGACACGATCGTCCGCATCGCTCAGATGGCCAGGGCCGTGGGCATCCACCTGGTCGTGGCCACGCAGCGGCCGTCGGTCGACGTCGTCACCGGCTTGATCAAGGCGAACATCCCGTCCCGGATCGCGCTGATGACCTCGTCCCAGGCGGACTCGCGGGTCATCCTGGACATGAACGGCGCGGAGAAGCTCGTCGGTCACGGCGACATGTTGTACGCGCCGTCGAACGCCTCGAAGCCCTCGCGCTTGCAGGCCGCATGGGTCACCGAGAAGGAGATCCACTCGGTGTGCGAGTGGATCCGAGCTCAGCGCCAGCCCGAGTACGCGGCCAGCGTCGAAGGCCTGGGGAGGCCGCCGATTGAAGGCGAGGACGACCTCGGCGCGGACGATGAGCTCCTGGAACAGGCGGCGGAGCTGGTGATCCGTTCGCAACTCGGCTCGACGTCCATGCTCCAGCGAAAGCTGAAGGTGGGGTTCGCCCGGGCCGGTCGGCTGATGGACCTGATGGAGGAGCGGGGGATCGTGGGCCCTTCGCAGGGCTCGCGGGCTCGCGACGTCCTGGTCACGCCTGATGAGTGGGAGGAGTCCCGCAGCGCCACCACCTCCTGAGGCCCACGTTCGGTCGGCCGCGGCGCTCCGCGAGGCCGCTGCCTATACTCCGACGCCGAACAGGCTGGATCCAGGAGGATCGGTGCAGCGATCGACGATCGGCGTGGGCCCGGCCCTGCGGAGGGCCCGAGCGGCCCGCGGCGTGACCCTAGAGGAGGCCAGCCGCGACACGAGGATCCGCCGCGAGTTCTTGATGGCCCTGGAGGAGGAGGACTTCGATCGTCTCCTGGGCGATGTGTATGTTCGCGGCTCGATCCGGTCCTACGCCACGTACCTCGGACTTCCCTCGGATCAGATGGTGCAGGCGTACGCGCGGTTCGCCGCGGCGCCGGAGGGGCCACCGGCGCCGGCCGGGCCACCGGCGCCGGAGAATCCCATCGACGCACCCCGCCGCCGCGACAGTCACTTGCTGTTCGTCATGATCGCGGCGACGCTCCTGATCCTGGCGGCGTCGTTCGGGATCATCTCCTCGAGGGCTTCCGCCCCACCGCCAGCCGACCTGTCCACGGACACGGCGGGCCCCGTGGCGGTGGGCGCCGAGATCGTGGCATTGGTGGCGGCGCAACAACCGGTC
>JBKPDU010000082.1:0-9131 GCA_046728055.1 Actinomycetota bacterium
TCGTCCAAGTCCAGGCAAGACCAGGTGGTTCCCATCCTCGACCACCTCCTGGACTGGACGGGCCTCGAGCTGTCACACGTTGGCGGAATCGCCGTGGGGGTGGGCCCCGGGCTGTTCACCGGGCTGCGTGTGGGGGTGACGACCGGCAAGACCCTGGCCCAGGTGCTCTCGGTCCCCATCCTGGGGATTCCCTCGCTCGACGTGCTCGCGTTCGGCGTCCGGTACACGCACCGGCTGATCGGCGCCGTGATCGACGCCCGCCGGGGAGAGGTGTTCTACGCGCTGTACCGGGGAGTGCCGGGAGGGGTGATGCGCGTCGGTGAGTACGGCGTGGCGCCGCCCGGCCATTTGGCGGCCGAGCTCGAAGCCGCCCGACAAGAAGTGTTGCTCGTCGGCAACGGTGCCATCCTGTACAGGAAGGAGCTCGAGGCGGTCTCGGGGGTAGAGTTCGCCTCGTCTCGAGAGGCCTACCCGCAGGCGTCGGCGATGGTCGAGCTGGCCGTCCCGCGCTTCATCCGGGAGGAGACCGATCGGTCGTTCGAGGTGTTGCCGCTCTACTTGAGGAAGTCGGATGCGGAGATCGCTTGGGATCAGCGAGCCCGAGGCGCCACGGCTTGAGGTGACCCGGATGCGGCGCCGCCACCTGCGCGGCGTGATGGCCATCGAGCGGCAGGTATACCCTCGCCCCTGGAGTCCCAACCTGTTCCTCTCGGAGATGGCCGAGACTCGGAACCGGTGCTACCTCGTGGCCCGGTTGAACAAGGAGATCGTGGGGTACGGCGGCCTGATCTCCTATGGGGAGGAAGCCCACGTCACGAACATCGCCGTCGACCCCGACCATCAGCGCAACAAGATCGGGATGCGCCTGCTCCACGACCTCGTCCAGAATGCTGTTGCGGCGGGCGCGCAGGCCGTTTCCCTGGAAGTCCGCGTCTCCAACCATGGCGCGCAGCGGTTGTACGAGAGATTCGGGTTCCGGCCCGTCGGCGTCCGCAAGAACTACTACCAGGAGGTGAACGAGGACGCCCTGGTCATGTGGGTCGACGACGTGAACGGGGCGGACTACCAGAAGCGATTGCGCGGGCTGGCGGAGCAGCTCCCCGACGGCGTTCGCCCGTGAGCGCGAGCCGGTGAGGGTCCTCGGCATCGAGACCTCGTGCGACGAGACCGCGGTCGCGGTCATCGAGGAAGGGACGACCGTCCGGGCCAACCTCGTCGCCAGCCAGACCGACCTGCATGGGCGATTCGGCGGCGTCGTGCCGGAAGTGGCCTCCCGGGCCCACGTCCAGGCCCTGAACCCGCTGATGGAGGAGGCGCTCGATCGGTCGGGATATCGGTTCGCCGACTTGGACGGAGTGGCGGTGACCGTGGGGCCCGGATTGGTCGGCGCCCTGCTGGTGGGGATCGCGGCGGCGAAGTCGGTCGCCGTGGCGACCGGCGCCGACCTCATCGGGGTGAACCATCTCGAAGGGCACATCTACGCGAATTTCATCGAGCACGGGCCGCCGCAGCCGCCGTATGTCTGTCTGGTGGTGTCGGGCGGGCACACCATGCTGGTGCACATGCCCGAGGAGCACCGCTACCGGGTGCTTGGCCAGACCGTGGACGACGCGGCCGGCGAGGCATTCGACAAGATCGCCCGGTTCATGGGCCTGGGGTTTCCCGGGGGGCCAGCCCTGGACAGGCTGGCCAGGGACGGCGACCCGGGCGCCGTCGCTTTTCCCAGGGCCATGATCGACACGGGGACGTATGACTTCTCGATGTCCGGACTGAAGACCGCCGTGCTTCGCCACGTGAAGGCCGAGCGGGCGGCGGGCCGTGAGGTCGACGCTGCCGACCTGGCGGCCTCCTTCCAGGAGGCCATCGTAGACGTCCAGGTGTCGAAGACCATAGCCGCCGCGAGGGAGTACGGCGTGAAGGCCGTGCTCCTCGGGGGTGGCGTCGTGGCCAACACGCGGCTCCGCGAGCGGATGGAGAAGGCCGGGGCCGAGGCGGGGATCGGCGTCCTGTTCCCGCCACTGGAGTTGTGTACCGACAACGCGGCGATGATCGCCGTGGCCGGGGCTTCCCGCTTGGCCCGCGGCGAGCGGTCCTCGTTCGACGTGGCCGCCGATCCTGGGTTGGAGCTCCGGTGATCGCCTACCTCGTCACCGGAGGAGCCGGGTTCATC
Organism: Actinomycetota bacterium; assembly: GCA_046728055.1. GTDB lineage: Bacteria > Actinomycetota > UBA4738 > UBA4738 > HRBIN12 > AC-69. Next base: position 2,171 of record JBKPDU010000082.1, read on the forward strand.
GGATCGCACATGTCGGACAGGCTCCTGGCAGAGGGCCATCGAGTGCTCGCCGTGGACGACCTGTCCACCGGAAAGATCGCCAATCTGGCGGAGGCCAGGAGCTACGGGTCGGAGTTCACGTTCTTCAACATCGACCTTCGGTCCGATGGCCTGATCCAGCTGTTCGAGCGGCACCAGCCCGAGGTCGTCGTGCATCTCGGCGCCCAGGCAGGCGTGCGCCGGTCGCTGGAGGATCCGGCCTTCGACGCGAGCGTGAACATCATGGGCCTGCTGAACGTGATGGAGTGCTCCGCCAGGATCGGGGTGCGGAAGGTCGTCTATGCGGCCTCCGGCGGCACCCTGTACGGAGATCCCCGCCGGCTCCCGGCGAAGGAGTCCTCGGCCGCGGGATCGCGCCCGGGATCGCCCTACGGGATCAGCAAGAAGGTCGGGATCGACTACCTCGAGTACTACAAGCGGTTCCGTGGCATCGACTTCACTGCGCTCGCCTTGGCCAACGTGTACGGCCCCCGGCAGGACCCGTTCGGCGAATCCGGGGTGGTCTCGATCTTCGCCTCCAAGATGCTGGCCAGCGAGACGCCCACGATCTTCGGCGACGGGAACCAGACCAGGGACTACGTGTTCATTGACGACGTCGTCCACGCCCTGGCCCTGGCCGCCGACCGAGGAAGCGGGCGGCTGGTCAACATCGGGACGGGATTGGAGACATCGGTGAACGGCCTGTATCGGATGCTTGCCGAGATCATCGGGTTCACCGGTCAGCCGGCGAGCGGCCCGCTGCCGCCGGGGGAGGTGCGCCGGAACTCGCTCGACGTTCAGCTGGCTTCGGAGATCCTGGGATGGCACCCCTGGACCCATCTGGTGGACGGCCTGTCTGAGACCGTGGCCTACCTGAAGGGGGTGTGATCGGGCCTTCCGCTCAATCCTGTTGGCTGACGGCTGGCTCGGTCGCCCCAGCGAGCTCATCCGGTTTGTCGCCCGCGGCCGTAGCGAGTACCTCGATGTCGCCTGCCCTGAGGGCGATCGGCTCCGAAGGGGCTTCTCGACGTAACGCCTTGATGTGCCGCACGAACTCCGACAGGAGCGAGCCCTCCGCGGGTTGCATCGTCTCGAGTCGCGTGAGGTCGATCTTCTCCTGCGAGCTGGTCCCAACGGCCACGAGGATGTCTCCCAGGACCGCCTGTGGGGAAACGCCGTACAGAACGCAGAGGTCACAGAAGCGCTCGAGCGAAATCGTGCGCTCGCCGCGCTCGTAGCCGGCCACCGATGTGGCTTTGAATCGACCAGCCGACAGTCGTGTGAGCTCTCGTAACGTCAACCCACGTGCTCGGCGAGCCCGGCGAAGGGCCCGGCCGATCTCGAGGGCAAGACGATCATCCTCAATCCCAGACATTTCCACTTTCAGCGGGAAGCCGGAACAGTCTAGGACCGGACGGGACGGGTTCCACGGCCATCTCCCGAATATCTTCGTAACCTTTCCTACGGCGGCGGCCGATCACCCCATGCAACCAGCGTATTGATCTCCCAGACACCACCCAGATCGGCTTCGACCATGAAAGGGGACGACAAGAACACGTTCGGAGTCCAGCCAGGTTGCGAAGGACGCGCTCTGCGTTCTAGAATCGCCGCTTCGTTGACGGTCCGTGCAACGACCTGCAGAGGGGGACTACGCTGAGTGAACTAGGCAGTTCCATTCGTTCCATGGGCCCCGCTCGAGCCGACCACGAAGGCTCGGCCACGCGCGTCCTGATCGTGGACGATCACAGACTGTTCGCAGAGGCCATCAAGGTCACCCTCGAGTCCGCAGGGATGATGGTCACCGGCCTTTCAACGACTGCTGAGGACGGGGTGGCAAACGTCTTGAGGACGCATCCAGACCTCGTCTTGATGGATGTGGCCCTTCCCGACCTGAGCGGACTGCTCGCCGGGAGCCGGATCTTGCAACAGTGGCCCGAAGCGAAGATCCTCGCGCTGACCGCTCTGGATGATCGCCACCTTGCCGAAGAAGCGCTCCGAATCGGGTTCCGAGGGTACCTGACCAGACACACTCCTATCGGCCAATTCGTGAACTCCGTCCGCGCCGTCCTCGAGGGACAAGTCATCTCGCCGCATCGGCTGGGTCAGGCGAGCCGTCAGGCTGCAGAGCAGGAGAACCCGGAACTCATTGCCGTCCACCTCACTCCTCGAGAGCGAGAGGTACTTGCCCTTCTCGCGCGGGGCGCGAGCGGTCGCGAGATCGCGGCGCAGCTGGGGATCGGGCGCAACACCGTGAGGACCCACGTCCAGAGCATCCTGACCAAGCTTCAAGTCCACTCCCGACTTGAGGCGGCCGCTTTCGCTGCGCGCCACCGATTCCCTGCACTGGGGACTGACGCCTCGGTCGGCGCGGCTACGATCCCGTATCGGTCCGTCGCGAACGGCGTTGGGCTCGTACGGGGGTCGTAGCGCTGGTGCGGGCAAAGGATCGAGTGACTCGCGCGCCGGAGCCCATCCGGGTCCTCCTCGCCGACCAGCACGCCCTTTTCCGGGAGGCTCTCCGGGGCATCTTCGACACCGAGCCGGACCTCGTGGTCGTCGCTGAGGCGACGACGGGCTCTCAGGCTGTGGAGCTGGCGACAGGTACAGAGCCCGGTGTTGCCATCCTCCAGGCAGGGCTCCAATCCTGCGATGCAATCCAAGCTCTCGTCCTGCTGCACGAACGCGTCCCAGGGTGTCGGACGATGGTCCTTGCAGAGGGGGAGGACCAGCGAACGCTCGCGGCGGCCGTCCAGGCTGGGGCCAGCGGGTTCCTCACCGAGCGAGCTTCCCTCCAGGAGCTTCTGGAGGCACCGAGGGCCTTGGCGCGGGGCGAGACCGTGATCCCGCCTCGGATGCTGGGCGGACTCTTGTCCCAGCTCATATCGCACAGGCAACAGATGGACGTCGCTCAGGAACGACTGGCGAGACTGACCCGCCGAGAACGGCAGGTCCTGGCCCTACTGGCCGAGGGGGCTGACAACGAGACGATTGCCCGGATCCTGGTGATCAGTCCGCAGACGGCCCGGACTCACATCCAGAGCATCCTCAGCAAGCTCGAGGTCCATTCGCGACTCGAAGCCATCGCCCTCTTGTTCTGGCAGGGGAACGCTGAGAACCTGCCGACCGCAAACGCTGCTCACCAGGTTCTGGCGTTACGGCGCGCCCCCCAGTCCAGACCTTGAGAGAGAGGGCTTGGGAGGCCAGCCGGCGTTGACCCTGCTGGCCCTCGTGGGTATCCTGTTAGCACTCGAGAGGGGTGAGTGCTAATGCGCCCCAGGACGCCACCGAGCACGGCAAGGAGGAAGGGATGGCCAAGTTCAACCTGAAGCCCCTGGAGGACAGGATCGTCGTGGAGCCCCAGGAGGAGGAGGAGACGACCCTCTCCGGCATCGTGATCCCCGACACGGCCAAGGAGAAGCCCCAGGAGGGCAAGGTCGTGGCGGTGGGTCCGGGCCGCTTCGAAGAGGGGCAGCGGGTGCCGATCGACGTCAAGGTCGGTGACAGCGTCATCTACTCGAAGTACGGCGGGACCGAGGTCAAGGTCGAGGGCCAGGAGTACCTGATCCTGTCTGCCCGCGACGTCCTGGCCGTCATCGACAAGAAGTAGCGAGCTCCGTTCGTCCGGGGGCTTGGGCGCCAGGCGCCCGGCCCCCGATCCATGTGAGGAGGTTTCATTGCCAGTCAAGCAACTGAAGTTCAGTGAGGACGCCCGGCGCGCCCTCGAGTCGGGCGTCAACAAGCTGGCCGATACCGTGGCGCTGACGCTCGGTCCCAAGGGCCACAACGTGGTCCTGGACAAGAAGTGGGGGGCGCCCACCATCACCAACGACGGAGTGACCATCGCCAAGGAGGTCGAGCTGGAGGACCCATGGGAAAACATGGGCGCCCAGCTGGCGAAAGAGGTCGCCACGAAGACCAACGACGTGGCGGGCGACGGCACGACCACGGCCACCGTGCTCGCCCGAGCCATGGTCCGCCTGGGAATGAAGAACGTCGCCGCCGGGGCCAACCCCATGCTCCTGAAGCGGGGGATCGAGAAGGCAGTGGGCTCCGCCGTCGATTCGATCAAGGATCAGGCGAAGGATATCGAGTCACGGGACGAGATCGCGAACATCGCAGCCATCTCGGCGGGCGACCCCGCGATCGGTGAAGTGCTGGCCGAGGCCCTCGACAAGGTGGGCAAGGACGGCGTCGTGACGGTGGAGGAATCGAATACCTTCGGGATGGAGCTGGAGTTCGTCGAGGGCATGCAGTTCGACAAGGGGTTCATCTCCCCCTACTTCGTCACCGACCAGGAGCGGATGGAAGCGATCCTCGAGGAGCCCTACCTGGCCGCGGTCAACAAGAAGATCGGAAGCGTCCAGGAGATGCTTCCCCTGCTGGAGAAGGTCCTGCAGTCGGGCAAGCCACTTCTCCTGATCGCCGAGGACGTCGAGGGTGAGGCCCTGGCCACGCTGGTCGTGAACAAGATCCGGGGGACGTTCCAGGCGGTGGCGGTGAAGGCCCCCGGCTTCGGCGAGCGGCGCAAGGCCATGCTGGAGGACATCGCCGTGCTGACCGGCGCCACCGTCATCTCCGAGGAGGTCGGGATCAAGCTGGAGAACGCGACTCTCGACCTGCTGGGCAAGGCCCGAAAGGTCGTCGTGACCAAGGACGACACGACGATCGTCGAGGGCGCCGGCGATGACCAGGACGTGAAGGGTCGGATCGCCCAGATCAAGTCCGAGATCGAGAAGACGGACTCCGACTGGGATCGCGAGAAGCTTCAGGAGCGCCTGGCGAAGCTGTCCGGTGGCGTGGCCGTGGTGAAGGTGGGCGCGGCCACCGAGGTCGAACTGAAGGAGAAGAAGCACCGCATCGAGGACGCCCTGTCGGCCACCCGTGCGGCGATCGAGGAGGGCATCGTCCCCGGTGGTGGGGTCGCGTTGATCAGGGCGGAGGACGCGGTCGACAAGCAGGACCTCACCGGCGACGAGGCCACCGGCGCCAAGATCGTCCATGACGCCCTGGCCGAGCCGGCCAAGCTCATCGCCCACAACGCGGGCCACGAGGGCGCGGTCGTCGTGGGGCACATCCGCTCGGAGGGCGACCATCGCGGGTTCGACGCCGCGACCGGGGAGTACGTCGACATGCTGAAGGCCGGCATCATCGACCCGGCCAAGGTCACGCGGTCGGCGCTCCAGAACGCCGCCTCCATCGCCGCGCTCGTGCTCACGACGGAGAGCGCCGTGGTGGAGAAGCCGGAGGAGGAGGACGAGACCGCGGCCGCCGGGGGCGGGCACGGCCACATGCACTGAGGCGGCGCGGATCGCAGGAAGGACACGGTCACCCGGGAGCTACACGGGTGACCGTTCCATTCCCACCCTGGCCAGCCCGACCACTTCCAGCGTTCCGAGGACTGCGTTGGCTCCGCCGATCAGCCACCACGGCCATGCCGCGGCGCCCGCGGGCAGGCTGAGGAGCGCGTTCGCCGCGAAGAGCCCGGCCGTCGAGGCTTCAAGGAGGACGAATGCCCACGTCCACCACCAGACCTCCTCGATGTGATGAGCGACCAGGACCATGAGAAGCGACAGGACGACGGCCATGGCTCCCATGGCCCGGAGCCAGACATCGTCGCCGACGGGCGGCTGATCCAGGAGTCGCTCGGCCACCCACCCGGGGACCGTGACCAGGGCCATACCGGAGAGCGCCCACAACGCTGCCTGCCAGTACAGGACCCGCTTGAGCAGCGTCATGGCGACCCATTCTCGCAGCTTGGTCGGCTCGACCGGCCGGTTGATAGGATTCGGGTCTGAGCCGCGGCGAGGCGCCGGGCTCATTTTCGCGACCAACGACCGATCGGGTAGCCGACGTATGACGCATGCAGCGAGAGTCGCGGTCATCGGGCTCGACTGCGGCACGCCCCAACTTCTGTTCCGTGATCTCTCCGATGAGGTCCCCAACATCCGAAAGCTGATGGAGGGTGGGATGCACGGCGACCTCGCCAGCGTCACGCCGCCGATCACCATTCCGGCGTGGGCCTGTGCCATGACCGGGACGACCCCGGGTCAACTTGGGGTCTACGGGTTCCGCAACCGGAAGGACAACTCCTACGGGGGACTGTCCATCGCGACCTCCGACGCCGTGAAGGAGCCCGCCGTGTGGGATCTCCTGGGGCACAACGGTCTGCGGTCGCTGCTGATCGGCGTGCCGCCCTCGTATCCTCCCAAGCCCATCGAGGGATGGCGCGTCGGGTGTTTCCTCACGCCACCGTCCAACAGGGGGTACACCTACCCTGCCGAGCTCCAGTCCGAGATCGAGGAGGAGCTCGGCGGGCCAGGCCAGTACATTTTCGACATCCCGAACTTCCGCGAGCAGGGCATGGAGCACGTGCTCAAGCAGCTGTTCACGATGACCGAGCGGAGGTTCCGGCTGGCCCGCCGACTGGCGACCACCAAGCCCTGGGACTATTTCATGATGGTGGAGATGGGGCCGGACCGGCTGCATCACGTGTTCTGGGAGTACTTCGACCCGCGACACCCTCGCTATCAGGCGGGGAATCGGTTCGAAACGGCCTTTGCGGACTACTACCGGTTCCTGGACAAGGAGATCGGCTCCCTGCTCGAGGTCCTCCCGGAGGACGCCGTGACGATCGTGATGTCCGACCACGGCGCGCGACCGATGTTGGGCGGCGTGTGCATCAACGATTGGCTTATGGGCCAGGGCTATCTCTCGCTCGCGGAACCGCTCTCCTCCGTCACGCCGATCGCCCAAGCGCCCATCGACTGGGACCGCACGCTTGCCTGGGGGGACGGGGGCTACTACGGGCGGCTTTTCCTCAACGTCGAGGGACGAGAGCCGAACGGGCTGGTCGAAGCGAACCGATACGAGTCGGTTCGAGACGAGCTCATCGCCGCCCTGGAGGGGATGTCCGGACCCGATGGCGAGCCCCTCGGAACCAAGG
>JBKPDU010000083.1:0-5739 GCA_046728055.1 Actinomycetota bacterium
GGACGGGATTCAGGTCCTGGAGGAGAGGGATCGAGCGCGTTGCCACGCCCACGATTGTAGGGGTCGACCGCGACGCTTAAGTTCTCTTCGACGGTTTGCGACACTGAAAACGTGCAGGACGCCGAGCCTGTGTCCACTGAGACCGAGACGCGCCCTCAGCGCTCGGGCCCCGAGCGGCGTGGAACCCGCGTCGCCGTGGCCCTGCGAGCCCTGGGGATCCTGTTCATCGCTGGCGGCCTGGCCATCGGCGGCGACCTCGCATGGGAGCTGTGGGGGACCGGACTCACCACCCAGCGCCTCCAGGCGGAGATGCGACCGACCTTCGAGGCGAAACTCGGGACGCGAGTCCCCACCGACCCGACCGCAAACGAGGTCCGGGTGCCGGGAAGCGCGGTGGCCATCCTGAAGATCCCGCGGATCGACCTCGACATAGTCGTGGTGGAAGGTACCGACACGGAGGCGCTCAAGAAGGGTCCGGGCCACTATCCAGGCACGGCCTACCCCTGGCAGGACCACGGCCGCGTCGGGATCGCAGGACATCGCACCACTTACCTGCACCCGTTCTACGACTTGAACGAGATGAGGAACGGCGACCCGATCATCCTGGAGACCGAGTACGGGACCTTCCAGTATGTGGTGACGAGAGTGTTCGTGGTCACGCCCGATCGATCGTCGGTCCTCGACCAGACGAAGAATCCGACGTTGGTCCTCACCACGTGCAACCCACGGTACTCGGCGGGCGAGCGGCTCATCGTCATCGCCCGTCGCGTCGGTTGATGCCTACTCCCACTCGATGGTCGAGGGGGGCTTGGATGACACGTCGTACGCGACCCGGTTCACGCCCAGCACTTCGGCGATGATCCGACTCGAGATCCGGTCCAGCACCTCGTCGGGGAGGCGGGCCCAATCCGCGGTCATGGCGTCTTCGCTCGTCACCGCCCGGATCACGACCGGATGCTCGTAGGTCCTCCCGTCGCCCATCACCCCCACGCTTCGGATGTCCCCGAGGAGGACCGCGAAGGACTGCCACAGCTCGTGCTGCACTCCGGCCCGGCGGATCTCCTCGTTCACGATGGCATCCGCTGCCCGGACGATCGCCAGACGGTCCGGCGTCACCTCTCCGACGATCCGCACGGCGAGACCGGGCCCGGGGAACGGTTGGCGCCGGACGATCTCCTCCGGCAGCCCGAGCTCCTCCCCCACCTCGCGAACCTCATCCTTGAACAGGTCTCGGAGCGGCTCGACCAGCTCGAAGTCCATGTCCTGGGGCAGCCCGCCGACGTTGTGGTGGCTCTTGATCCTGGCTGCCGTCCGCGACCCCGACTCGATGACGTCGGGGTAGAGCGTGCCCTGCACCAGGAACCTCCCGCCGAAGGGCCCCGCCGCCTCCTCGAAGACCCGGATGAACTCCTCACCGATCACCTTCCGCTTCTGCTCCGGATCGGTCACGGCGGCCAGTTTGGACAGGAACCGGTCGGCCGCCTTGACGTGCACGAGCGGCACCCGGAAATGACGAGCGAAGGTGTCCTCCACCTGTTCGGGCTCCCCGTCGCGCAGCAGCCCGGTGTCGACGAAGACGCAGGTGAGCTGATCGCCGACAGCCCGGTGCACCAACAGCGCCGCCACCGAGGAATCGACGCCACCAGACAACGCACAGATCACTCCGGCCCGCCCCACCCGATCCCTGATATGGGCCACAGATCGCTCGATGACGTTCGCCGGAGTCCAGTCCGGGAGCAGGCCGCAGCCCTCGTAGAGGAACCGCTTCATGACCTCGAGCCCCCGGGGTGTGTGGGCAACCTCGGGGTGGAACTGCACCCCGAACAAGCCTCGCTCCCGGTCCTCCATGACCGCGACGGGCGTCGACGCGGTGTGGGCGGTGACCCGGAACCCCTCGGGGGCCCGGACGACCGTGTCGCCGTGACTCATCCACACCGTATCGGCGTCGGGCAGATCTGCCAGGAGGACCCCCGGGTCGTCGACGAAGAGCTCGGTTCGACCGTACTCCCGAAGTCCGGTGGCCCGGACCTCGCCGGCCAGGGCCTGGGTCATGAACTGCTGGCCGTAGCAGATGCCGAGCACCGGGAGGCCAAGCCCGAGGACATCCGGATCGACCGAAGGCGCATTGGGCTCGTACACCGATGCCGGCCCACCCGACAGGATCAGGCCCGCCGGCCGCCTGGCCATGAGCTCCGCCACCGGTAGGTCGTGCGGGACGATTTCCGAATAGACACGGCATTCCCGGACTCGCCGGGCGATGAGCTGGGCGTACTGCGCCCCCAGATCGACGACCAGGACCGGACGAGGGTCCCGTTCCGCCGTCATCGGTTCAGTGTCCCATCCCCACGTGCTGCGCCCGCTGATACGCCTTGCCTTCGGTCTTGAGGGACGGGGCCATCACCAGCTCGGCCTTCTGGAACTCCCTGATCGTGGCGTACCCCGTGGTCGCCATCGACGTGGCGAGCGCGCCGAACAGGTTCAGCGTTCCGTCGTTCTCATGTGCCGGACCCACCAGGATCTCGGCGAGGGAGGCGACCTGCTGGGTCTTGACCCGGGCGCCGCGCGGAAGCGTCGGGTGAAACGTGGCCATCCCCCAGTGGTACCCGCGACCGGGAGCCTCGTAGGCGCGCGCGAGCGGGGAGCCGATCATCACCGCGTCGGCCCCGCAGGCGATGGCCTTGGCGATGTCTCCACCGGTCCGCATGCCGCCGTCCGCGATCACGTGGCAGTACCGGCCGGTCTCTCGCTGATGTTCCGCACGAGCCGCCGCCGCGTCGGCGATGGCCGTGGCCTGGGGAACACCGACTCCGATCACGCCCCGGGTCGTGCAGGCATTCCCCGGACCCACGCCCACCAGCACTCCCGCGGCGCCCGTCCGCATGAGGTGGAGCGCGGTCTGATACGACGCGCAGCCGCCCACGATCACGGGCAGGTCGAACGCCGCGATGAACTCCTTCAGGTTGAGTGGCTGTGACCGCGTCGATACGTGCTCGGCCGAGACCACCGTTCCCTGGACGACCAGGACGTCGAGCTCGGCCTCCAGGACGAGGGGTGCGTACTGCCTCACCCGCTGCGGCGTGAGCGAGGCCGCAGCCACCGCTCCTCCCTCCTTGATCTCCCGGATGCGCTGGACGATCAACTCCTCTTTGACCGGCTCCCGGTACAGCTCCTGCATCCGCCGAGTGGCCTTGTCGTCGGGAAGAGCGGCGATCTCGTCGAAGGCCGGCTCGGGGTCCTCGTATCGGGTCTGCAGGCCCTCCAGGTTCAGCACGGCCAACCCCCCGATCTTCCCGAACTCGATGGCGGTGCCTGGAGACACCGCGGCGTCCATTGCTGCGGCCATCGCCGGCAGGGGGAAGGTGAACGCGTCGATCTCCCATGTGATGTCCACGTCGTCGGGGTCCCGGGTCCGCCGGGATGGAACGATGGCCACCTCATCGAGGCCGTAGGCCCGACGGGCCGTCCTTCCCATGCCGATCTCGATGTCCATGCGCCTCCCCCCAATAGGAAGATGCCCACCCGATCCCGGGTGGGCGCCGAATCCTACATGCGCAAGACGGTACCAGCCGACTGGGGCGCAGGCGACGAGACTCGTGGCGGCCTCAAGCCGTCCGGGCATCCGGCCGATGTGCGTTTGAGTGAAGGAATTCAGCGATCGCGGCCGGACGAACCTCGACCGGGCTCCCCGATCGTGCGGGGGATTCAACGAATGCACATGCTTGGGCTGAAGCGGGGATTGTTCGGGTACACGCCGGAGAGCGTGCGCTTGCTTCTCACCGACCGAGACAAGATGTTCACCGTGGCGGCCGGGGTGGCCCGGGCGACCGAGGCCCAGGTGCTCGAGCTTCGCTCGGAGTTGGAGAGGCTGAAGGCTCGATTGGAGGAGCGCCAGGAGGCGACGGGCGCCGCCGAGACGGGGGCAGCCGACCCTCGTACCGACCGGGACGCCACGCGGATGGAGCTCGACCGGGCCGCCGCCACCGTCGCGCATCTCACCACCGACGTTGAGGCCGCACGCAGGGAGCTGGAGGACGCGCGGGAGCTCGTGCGGGTGGCCAAGTCCCGGACGTCCCCGCCGTAAAGGACCTCGTGCTCGCCGCCGACATCTGAAGAGACGGAGGAGGGACATGGCGCCAGAGCACTGCCCGGAGTGCCTGCTGACACCGCAGGCGGAGGAGCTGCTTCAACGGCTGGAGGACAAGCTCCGACGGACGCGGCCGGGCGATGCGAGCTGGAAGACGTCGTTCTGCCGGCGATGCGGCCGCCTCTCCGGCATCTTCGACGAGCGCGAGGGATGGTCCGTCGGCGAGAGCAGGGATCGTGGATGGTCGGTCGGCGAGACCGGGAATCGTGGGTGGACCTCTGGCGGCGGGCCGATCGCCGAGACGAAGCCGGTGTCCCCCGAGCCGATCACCGAGGAACGTTCGACGGGGTTCGCGGAGATCGCCCAGGTCCCTCTCACGGAGGCATCTCCCAGGATCGACCTGGATTCGCGGCCGGTCCCCCCGTGGGTCACCGTGCCCGAGGCCGCCTTCCTGGCTCGGGTCTCCGAACAGCAGGTGCTCGAGTGGATCGACAAGGGCACCGTGATGCATGAGGTGGTCTTGCGCGACGCGAGACACGAGGGGCATGTGTTCGTCCGCACCCGAGACCTCGATCCGCACCTGGCTCGCGACGCGAGCTGAACCGTCGCTACCCTAGCCGACCTCAGGCGTTCGCCGGCTGGCTCGACGTCAGGTGACCGAGGTCCTCCAGCTTGGCCAGGACCATCTCAGCGGCCTCTTCCGCAGAGCACTGCTCGGTGTCGATAACCAGCTCGGGGGCCAGGGGCTCCTCGTAGGGATCGGACACCCCGGTGAAGTTCGAGATCTCTCCGGCGATGGCTTTCTCGTACAGGCCCTTCACGTCTCGCCGCGTGACCTCTTCGAGCGAGGCCTTGACGTACACCTCGACGAAGTCGCCGATGAGCTCGCGGTTGCGATCGCGGATCTCCTGATAGGGCGAGATCGCGGAGCAGACTGCGACCACGCCGTTCCGCACGAGCAGGTTGGCGACGAAACCGATCCGCAGGATGTTGGTGTCGCGGTCCTCCTTGGAGAACCCCAGGCCCTTGGACAGATGCGTTCGCACCACGTCGCCGTCCAGGAGCTCGACCTTGTGGCCTCGTTGGCGGAGCGCCGGCACGAGCAGCTCGGCGATGGTGGACTTGCCGGCGCCGGACAGCCCGGTGAACCAGACGCAGAACCCTCGGTCGTCGGTCACAGGAAGCTCCTTCCGACGGCGCCCTCGGGCGTCTGGATGCCGTAGATCGAGAGGATGGTGGGACCGACGTCGACGAGGTTCAGCCCGTCGACGCTCCCCACGGGCTGGCCGGGGAGGTTCGACAACGCGAACACACCGGCCCGGTCGTGGTTGGCCCCGTCTGGGCCTGTGTCGTTCTGGTAGGTGAAGACGCTCGGATTTCCGAGCGTCCCGACAGACCTCCAGTCGAGGTCACCGAAGTACACGATCAGGTCCGGAGCGACGCCCCGGACGTCCGGGTAGACGTCCTGTGGCTTGAACACCTTGGTTCCGAGGGGCTCGCCGTCGGGTCCGGACATCGCCTCCAGGGCGGCGATGAGCTCGTCTCGAACCGACTCGTACCGGTTCGCTTCGACCACTCCGTCTGGCTCTCGTCCCTCGACGTTGAGGAACAGCCGACCGTAGTAGCCCCCGTCCCCCCAGGCGACCGTGCGGGAC
>JBKPDU010000084.1:0-9456 GCA_046728055.1 Actinomycetota bacterium
TCGTCGCCGCAGTCATCGCGAAGAGTATCGATCGCGTCTACGTGGAGCGAAAACGGCCGACGGGAGGGTTGGTGGCGCTACCACGACTCGGGTCCGTAGGAACCAACCAACCCACGGGCGGCCGCTCCGACAGCGTCCGACGGAGTATTCTGCGACGACCGGCGACACAATTCTGGCAATCATGACGAGTTCGGCTGATGGCTCATCAGAGAGGAGCACGATCATGGATGCGCCAGGCGACTGGACGAGTACCGCGCGGCGGATGTGGCTGTGGCCGGTGGCGATCCTGGTCAGCTTCCCGGTCGGGGGGGAAATCGCGGATCTGGTCGTGGACGGAGTCGATTCCGTAGGAGCAGCGCTCGCCGCGGGCCTCATCGTGGGCGCCGTCATCGGAGCGGCGGAGTGGTTCGCTCTGCGGCAGCGGGTCTCGTGGCTCTGGATCCCGGCGACGATTGCGGGGATGGCCCTAGGCCTGGTCGCGGGAGCGGCCCTCGTCGATTACGGGATCGACCGAGGAGACCTCGCCCTCATGGGTGCGGTGAACGGTCTCGCGGTGGGGGTTATGCAGGCGCTGGTGCTCGCACGACAACGGATCCCAGGTGCGTTCTGGTGGGCCGTTGCGAACCCGCCTGCCTGGGCGCTTGGCTGGTTCGTGAGCTCGTACGTGATCTCGCGGAACATCGATGAGCGGTTCCCGATCTTCGGCGCAAGCGGAGCGCTCGTCTTCGGACTGCTGACCTGGGTCCTCCTCGCGGCCCTGTTCCGCGCGGCCCCCAAAATCCGGGGGACTGCGGCCGGGGCTGCTCCGTGAACGTCGAACGCGCCGCGGGCGTGGTGCTCATCGTCGCGCCGCTCTGGTTCAACACCAACTTCGCTCTGCTCGGCAAGCGGTTCGACTATCCCGACATCCTGCGTCGACCCACGGCCGAGATCCTCGAACGGTTCCGGGCCGGTGGTTCGTCGCTGATCCTCCTGTGGTGGACGTTCATGCTGTCGGGACTGCTGCTGATCGCCGGCGCCGTGCTGCTCGGGCAGGTGCTCGGGTTCGAAGGCATCGTGCCGCTGGCGACGACCTTCGGGGTTCTCGCCGGTCTCGTCCAGATGCTGGGTCTCCTTCGGTGGGTGTACGTCGTCCCCGCGCTCGCCCGCGCCTACGCGGACCCGACTCTCAGTGCCCAACAGCGAGAAGTACAAGCAGCGGTGTTCCGTGCCCTGCACCAGTACCTGGGAGTCGGCGTCGGCGAGCACCTCGGCTACCTCTTCACCGGCATCTGGTCCGTGTTGATCGGCATCGGTGTCGTCCAAGGGACGGCGCTGCCCACCTGGCTGGGGTGGCCGGGGATCGTCATCGGCGTCGGACTGGCGGTCGGCTCGTCGGAGTTCCTCGGTCCCAACGAAGAGCGGGGATGGGGTCTGGCCGGAGCAGCGATCCCACTCCTCTACATCGCGTGGTCACTCTGGCTCCTCGCGATGGGTATCGCGTTGATCGCTTGATCTTCCCCGTAGGAGGTCCGCTCATGGACGAGTGAGAACGCTTCCCGAAGGGCATCACCGACCCCTCGTCTCGTCCTTGGAAGCAAAGCTGGTCGCTCGGGCGCTGTCGCCGCCGTCTCCCGGCTCTCGGGAGGAGGCTTCGGCGACGGCTCGAGCTCGGAGTCGTGGCCCCGACGACAGTTGCTGTTCGGCGTTCGAGGAGGCGCTCGCATGCGCGCACTGATCGGCATCGTCGACAGTTCAACCAGCGAAGCTGCATCGATAGGACTCGACACACTCTGTGGGAGGGAGGGAGCGACATGTTGAGACTGCTCGGCTTGTTGTGCATCATCGTCGGATTCATCGCAGCCATCATCGACGAGCGGATCCTGTTCGGGCCGTTGACGTGGTTCATCGCAGCGATTGCGTTCAACACTCTCGGTGATGTCGCCGTTCCGTTCTTCGCGAGGCGGGGTGTTCGAAGATAGCGGCCGCCGTTCTCCTCCCAGCTCTGGACTCGCCTCGACGGTGTCAGCGCTTCGCGCGTCGACTCGCGGCGCGCCGGCGCACCGGCGTTCAGCCCCCCGTCCCGCGCGTCGGCGACACTCGGCTGGAGTTTGGCCAGCCAGACGTCCCCCGACCGAGGGCGTTGCCCGGCAATCTACTCGCGGACGGTCGTATGGGACTCCATCATCCCGCACCGCTCGTCTACGCAAGCCTGATCGCGCGGCCCGGAGGCCTCGATTGAGGATCGAGGCGAGGCGCGCGACCTCGGCGTCCAACGCCCGCCGCGGGGGTCTTTCTGCCTCCTCAGCGAGAGGGAGCGATGGATGCGAAGGACCCGAACGCCGAGCGACCGATAAGTCCTGAAGCCGCGGCGCCGACGCCATGGACGGACGTCACCGAGCGTCTGGCCGAGGGCAACATTTGGTCGCGACCGTGCGCCCGGATGCCCGACCGCGCCTGGTGACGGTCTTGATCTCCATCAGCGATTCGACGTGCGATCCATCCGGCCACTCGGTGGTCGACGCGTAGACGAGGCGGTGTGACCTCTCCACGGTGTGGAAGACATTCCGCTCGACATAGGGCACCGAGGACGGGCCAACCGGATGATCCACTCGCCTCCGACACGGAGATCGCACTCGGACTCCACGACCCAGTCAGCTTCATCGGTCATTCCTCGCTGGTTGAACGTCGTTAGAGCGACCAAACCAGCATGGGTCCCGTATCGTCGTGGAGTGGCCTTTCCGGCGTGGCTTGCTCGGTTCAACAAGCTTGTCACGAACCCGATCCTTCGGCCCGTCGCAGCCAGGGCTCCTTACTTCGGTATTGTCGTGCATCGCGGACGAGTCTCTGGACGTGTGTATCGAACACCGGTCAACGTCTTCCAACGGGGCGAAGAGGTCATCTTCGCGCTGACCTATGGGCCGGATCGGGATTGGGTCAGGAACGTGATACACCACGGCCGGTTCACCCTGATCCATCGCGGCCGGAGTACCGAGCTGATCGAACCCAGGCTGCAGGAGGCGAAGGAGGCGCCCGCAGCTGTACCAGCCGTAGCTCGGGGTATCCTCCGCGGAGCGAGTGTGCATACGTTTCTGGTGGCCCGACAGGCACATGGGTAGGAGCCTTTCCGGTGATCAGGCGCGTTCGAATCGAGAAACCGTGATCACTTCCGACAACGTCATTTGCCACTCTTCGCCGAGGGGAAGGGTGCCTAGCCTGGGATGAAACTCGCCGCCATCTTGTCGAGGCACTGCTCCAGGCCGGTCCTGGAGACCTCGAGGATTTGCTCCGACCCATAACCGTGCTCCGTGACGGTCATCTCCGTCGTCGCCTCGTCGATGGCGGTGAAGGTCACGACATGACGCACATCCTCTGGGACGCCTGGCGGAAGCCCGAGCTCGACCGGGGCGACCCTCCTGCCCTCTTCGTCGGCGAAGTTTTGGATGAACTCGATCCGGTACATGGGCTCGATCGTCTGGTAGGCCCACGTGTTGTACAGGTCGCCACCTTGTGACGAGCGCATGCAGACGAGCGTCGTTCCGCCCTCGCGGAAGTCCATCACGCATCTGGGGGACGAGAACCCCTGTGGCCCCCACCAGCGCATGACGTGCTCGGGATCGCTCCACGCATGCCACACGAGCTGCAGCGGTGCAGCGAACACACGGGTCACTACGAGATCGCGGATCTCATCCTCGCTCGGCATCCTCACTCCTTCCGACTGAATCACCTCAATAAGAACGGCGGTACCCAGCGAGACTCATCGAGCCGATCGTCCCTGAGAAAGGCGCATCGCCCACCGCCGCACGCCCTTCGTCCCGGGACCGGATGGGTTCCTCCCGGCCAGCACCCGTTCTACCCTGAGCGTGTGCGAGGAGCGCCTGATGCGATGACGCCGCGAGGCCGGGGTGTTGCATCCTTCCCGGAGGGGGCGTCGGAAGACGCGATGATCGCCGCCGTGCGCGCCGGCGATGAGGCGGCGTTCGAGGCGGTGGCCGAGCCGTATCGACGGGAGCTGCATGTGCACTGTTACCGGATGCTCGGCTCGCTCGAGGACGCGGAGGATCTCGTGCAGGAGACGTTCCTGCGCGCGTGGCGCAAGCGATCCAGCTTCACGCTCCATGGCCCTTCTTCGTTCCGAGCCTGGCTGTATCGGATCGCGACCAACGCGTGCTTCGACGCCCTCGAGCACCGAGCGCGTCGCGTGCTTCCGTCGCAGATCGAACCGGCTGCGGACCCGCGCGCCGCGCTGCGTCCCGCTCCCGACTTGCCCTGGCTGCAACCTTATCCCGACCGGTTACTCGAGACCGTGGAAGCGAGCGATGCCAATCCGGACGAGGCCATCGTGTCGAAGGAGACCATCGAGCTGGTGTTCCTCGCGGCGATCCAGCTCCTGCCCCCGAGGCAGCGGGCGGCGTTGGTCCTGCGGGACGTACTCGGCTGGTCGGCGAGGGAGACGGCATCGGTGCTGGAGACCAGCATTGCCTCCGCGAACAGCGCGCTGCAGCGGGCTCGGGCGACGTTGAAGGCCCATCTCCCCGCCCGCCGATTGGACTGGACGCCGCCTTCCCTACCGAGCGAGGTGGAGCGAGGATTGCTACGCCGCTACATCGATGCCTATGAGCGAGGCGAAGCCGCTGTCCTCGCGGAGGTCCTGCGTGAGGACGCGCGCTTGGTAATGCCTCCGTATCTCGAGTGGTACGACGGGCGTGAGTCCATCCTGGCGTTCGCGCAGCCCTTCATGGATCCGGGATTGCCCGAGTTCCGCGGGCGCCTGCGCGGCCTGCGCACGGGGGCCAACATGCAGCCCGCCGTGGGTTGGTACCTCCCGCGCGCACCCGACTCAGCGTACCGAGCGCTTTCGGTCGACGTGCTCCGGATCGAGGACCAAAAGGTCGTCGAGATCATCGGATTCGTCCTGCCCGATCTCTTCCCGGCCTTCGGCCTTCCACCCACGCTTTGAAGCCCTCCGATTCGTGGATTTGCCCAGCCGTTCGATGAGTTGGGCCGTGAGGAGCCGTTATACGTCCGGTCATGACCCAAGGAGGAGGATGAATGATTCAGGTCGCGATTCGGCGTCGTCGCGGGGAGCGCCGGGACGGGACCGCAGACGCCTCATGGAGCTGTGGCGCACGCGCGTCTCATCGATCGAGCCAGACAAGAGGTTCGAGGCCTAACGCCGCATCGCTCTGAACAGGGGATTTGATCTCGCGATCCAACAACGCATCCTGAGTAACAACGTCGCGCTGGAGAGGAGGTTGTTCATGGGATCGAACGAGCAGCAGGGGTTGCCAACACCCGATCCCGCGCTGAAGCGTTTGGAGAGGTACGTCGGCACGTGGGGCATGAAGGGTCGTGTGGTCGGCTCCGACGTGGACAATGTATCGGGACGGGCCACCTTCGAGTGGCTGCCGGGCGGCTTCTTCATGCAGCAGCGCACGTCATTGGACTTCGCCGTCCTTGGCCTACACATCGAGAGCCTGGAACTGATCGGCTACGACCCCGAGTCCAAGACCTTCCCCTCGACCGTCTTCTCGAACCTGGCGCCGACGCCGCTGCCCTACCGGTGGGAGGTTGGCGGGGACACCTTGAAGATCACGGTTTCCTATGGCCCCCTCGACGCGACGTTCACGGGCAAGTGGAGCGAGGACGGGAAGAGCTTCGGAGGCGGCTGGCGTCCAAATCCGGGTGCCGACGAGACGGTGAACTTCCCATACGACATCGGAGGGCACCGCCTGTCCTAACGGAAGTGACCCACGCGAAGAGCACCAACACCCACTTGGGACCAAAGTTCATCTGCAATCCTCGTCCGCACACGCCGAGATCGTGACCGAGGATTCCACGTCGGCGGTTGTCGCGGCAAGCGCTTGCGGTTGGCCCCCTCTTCCACGACCGATTGGACCTGTCTACCCGACCAATCGGATCGCCGCTCGGCCTGCGTCCACAACCGCGGCCAGTGCTCTGCACCCGGCTCTCCCCGAAGGGTCTTCAGCGACCCCCAAACGCCCCCCAAGGGTTAGCGGAAGCGCTGGAGAGGCGACGATTCAGAGGTTGTCCGCCTTCACGGAGCCGGTCGATCACCGGCGGTGAGCCGTTCCCTGGGAGGATCGTCCCGCTGCCACCCTCCTTCGCAACAACGTATCCAGACCGAACGCTGATCGACCGCGTGAGCGCCTTCCTGGCGGGGCAGGCTAAGCCCGGTCAGTGGCCCTGTGCCTGGCCCGGCCCTGTGCCTGGCCCGGCCTTGATCCCGGAGAACTCGCAGGTCACACCTGGGGAACCAAAAAAAATCACCCCTCAGGGCTTCGCCTTGAACTTGAACTGGCCCTCGCGGCGGAGCCTGGTGCGGCCGTCCGGACCGCCACACAATTCCGGATCCGAGCGTACATCCTGTACGGCATCAGCGATTAGGTAAGTGGCGGGCACCCGGTCAACGGATGAGAGACTCCGAACCTCGGCCCCTTGGCCTGGGGGACTGGCATGTGTTGGTTGACGGCATGTGCCGTCCCCCAGGCTTCCTCGTCGTCGGCCGTACGTGTACCTCGGCCTTAACGTGCGATCTCATCCTCGACGTGAGGGAGGGGCGGAGAGGGGACACATTCAGAGGCGGAAGTGGTGGGGGGGAGATTTGAGCCATTCCAGAGGATGGACGCACTTCTAAGGCGGCCGCTATAAGACCTGGTCTTTCGTTCAAGGCCGCGGCGTTTCGGGGAGCGAAGAAGAGCGCCCGGAGTGAGCCGAGGGGAGGCCAAGGGCGTGCCACGTACCAGATCGAGAGCCCATGGCGTGGAGCTGGCCGCTTGACAACATAGAAGGTCTGGTCAGGGCCACGATCGGAAAAGAACACCCTTCAGGGTCCTTCGGTCCCCCGATGGGTCAGCGAAATCACCCGGAGGTCGGCGTACAGAAACGGACCCCTCGGCGATGTACTTAACACAACGTTGGGCAGGGTTCGACACCAGGGACAAGGCCGTGGATCACTTCCTCATCAGCGAGGGGGACTTCGGGACCGAGCCCGGCGGTTGACGGCCGCCCCGAGGTCCGGCCGGCACCTCCGGGTCCTGCTCGTGGAGGACGACGCTGAAACACGCGGGACGCTTCGAGAGCTCCTCGAGGGCGAGTCGATCGTCATCGTGGGGGAAGCCGGGGATGGCTCTGAGGCCATCCAGTTGGCCGAGGAGCATGAGCCCGACGTCCTGGTCATGGACCTACGGATGCCGGTCATGGACGGTATCGAAGCCACGCGGATCATCGCCTCGTCACATCCCTCGACCCGTGTGGTGATCCTGTCTTCCTTCGAAGATCGCGATCTGAGGCAAGCCGCCGCTGACGCGGGAGCGTCGGCCTACGTGGTGAAGGGCAGCTCCTCCGAGCAGATCCTCGAGGCCGTGATCAGGGCTGCCGACCCGCGGGAGTCGTGACCCAGATCGCCAGCTCCAATTGGGTGTCGACCCGCTAATCCGACAGGACGAGCCTCATCGGAGTCCTCTTGGCCCTCACGCCCACCTCCATCGCCTCATCGAGAGCCATGCAGATGGTCCCGGTGATGCGCCCATCCGGCGTGGTCAATGGAGAGACCCAACAGCGGACCGTCCGATCCCTCCCGCGCAGCTCGAAATGCGCGGGAGAGCCGCCCAATGCTCCCTCGTGAGCATCGATCACGTTCACGCCGGACTCCTCGGGGCCGAACACGTCGAGGAGCCCGCCGGCGAGCCGATCGAACCCCAAGTCGAGGTACAGGAGGTACGTCGCCGGGGAGGACGTGAACTGGAGGAGCTGATCCGTGGTCCACAAGACCATCGGGAGCTCGTTGACCGTTCGGCGCTCGGCCGGTACGGCCTCCGCCTCCTGGCTATCGGTGATGCCGTAGAGCTCCCATTGCTTCATGCGCCACCTCCGTCCAGCCACACCCAGGGTAAAGGTGGGCTATGAACACCGGTATCGGGGGGATGGGCGAGCCCTGGGCGGGGGGCAGTGGGTCCTACCAGATCCCGTCGATGGTATCTCGGAGAGCCGCCGAAGCCGCCGGCCAGTTGGCCGACCCCGTCGACCGAAGCATCCGCCGCCTTTCGGCACAGAACCCAATTCGTTGGAGGACCTTCCCCCTTGGACCGAAGGCGTGCCTGCCGACGATCATCGTCGAAGTTCGGTCACGCTTGAGCTCTCGGATCGGTCGGGGGCGCGCATTGAGAGGCCCGTGGTCGGTCTCGAGCTGATTGTTCGCATGGGCCTTCGTGCGGTGGAAGGCCGCCGGGAGCAGCTCATCGAGGACGCTAGGATGGATAGGGCCGTTTTACCTGGGTTGGGTGGTGCACCCAACTGGACAGCACTCGAAACAATCTCCGCAGGTAGATGGGCAGGTGCTCCGTCTCAGCGGTCGCCACGCGAAGCTTCGACGCGACGGTTACCGGAAGCGCGAACACCGATGACTGGCTCGATCGTTCCTGCAACCGTCGCTTGAGAAGCATGAGGTTGCCGACCGGACGCGCACATCGCTTCCCGCGATGGGGCCGTAATCGGTCCGTCGTCGGAGCCAGAGGGCGCGCAGGCACAGTCATGCCTGCTGTCGGCGATATCGACGCCATGAGGAGCCGGTCGCGGATGCGAGTTCCCCGAGCTGTCGTTCGATGAAGCGCCGCTCGGCGCCGTCATCGGTTAGGTCCCTCGCACGTCGATAGGCCTCACGCGCCTCCTCGGTCCTGCCGAGGCGTCGCAGGAGTTCGGCCCTGGTCGAGTGCAGGTAGCGGAAGTCTTCGAGCTCGAGCCGGTCGATGACGCGCAGACCGGCCTCGGGGCCGTCGGTTTCGGCGACGGCGATGGCGCGGTTCAACTCGACGACCGGCGAGGCGGTCAGATGCGCGAGCTCCCCGTACAACGCGGCGATCTGCGCCCAGTCGCACGGCGTCTCGGCGTGCAACGAGGCGATCGCCGCCTGCAGGACGTACGGCCCGCGCCCGCCCAGGGCGAGGGCCCGTTCGAGCTCGGCGCGTCCGTCCGCGATCTCCCCGGTGTCCCAGCGGGACCGATCCTGGTCGCCGAGCAGCACCAGTTCGCCGTCGCGGAACCGCGCCTCGCGCCGGGAGTCGTGCAACAGCATCATCGCCAGGAGCCCTCGGATCTCCGGATCGTCGGGGAGCATCCCGACGAGCGCGCGTCCCAACCAGATGGCCTCGGCAGCCAGCTCGTCCCGGCCGCCGTAGCCCTCGTTGAAGATCAGGTAGAGGACGGCGAGGACGGCGTCGAGACGCTCGCGGAGCAGATGAGGCGGAGGCACTCGGAACGGGATGCCCGCGGCCTTGATCTTGTGCTTGGCCCGGACCAGCCGCTGCGCCATCGTGGGCTCCGGGACCAGGAACGCGCGCGCGATCTCATGGGTGGTGAGCCCGCCGAGGGTGCGCAGGGTGAGCGCCACCTGCGCCTCCACCGCGAGCGCCGGGTGGCAGCACGTGAAGATGAGCTCGAGGCGCTCGTCGCGAAACG
>JBKPDU010000085.1:0-3830 GCA_046728055.1 Actinomycetota bacterium
GACGACGGGTGACATGGCCCGCGCGCTTGACGCGCACCGCGACTTGATCGCCCGGGAGACCCTGGCCACCACCCTCAACGACGAGGCTGTCGCCGGAGCCGACGGCCGTCAGGAAGCCTCGCTCGAGGGGTGGGCCGTGACGATCAGCCTTCGGAAGGCATGAGGCGAAACCAGATGATCCGTCCGAGATCCTCTTCGGCGGGCGAAGCTACTCCTCGCCCCAGAACAGCTCACGGACGGAGCGATGTCGGCCCTGCGTGGGCTCGGCTCGGACATCCTCGCCGCGCGGGCGCGACGGCGCGGCTGGAGCTCCGGTCGGCTCGATCCTGATCGGGGAACGCTCGTCCTGTTTGGCCGGCGATGGCTCTCCGGCCTGCTCCTTGGCCGACCGGACCATCCGCCGAACGGAGTCCGCATGCTGCTGCACCAACTGCCCCAGGCTCTGAAGGAACTCACGCTCCCGATTGAGATAGGGAGCGATGATCCCTCGGGGGTCGGCGGGACTCGCCCCCGCCGCGGCCAGGATGGACGCCGCACGCTCGTTGGCCTCTGCGATGGTGGCGGCGGCGTCCGCACGTGCCCGCTCGAGGATCCCCTCGGCTTCCCGGGAGGCCCACGTGACGTCGGCGCCGCCACGCGACGGGAGGTTCTGGTCCCCTTGGTCCTGGAGGCGGCGGTTCTCGTCGGTGTATGCGGCCAGCTCCTCCGTGACGAGATCCAGGAACTCGTCGACGTCACGCTCGTTATAGCCCCGGAAGGCCAGTCGGAACTCCTTCTGCTGGACGTCGATCGGCGTCAGCCGGGGGCGCCTGGCCGGGGTGGCGAACCCGGCCTCCTGCGTATCCCGCTTCTTCTTCCTCATGTCTCCCCCAGGACTAGCAGAACACGGATCGAAGGACGAAGAGGATAACGAACGCGATGAGGGGCGAGAGGTCGAGCCCCACGGCGCCGGCCCGGACCGGCGGGACCAGGGCCTGCAGCGGCCGAAGGACAGGATCGGTCACGTTGTCGATCAGATCGAGGATCGTTCGCAGCGGCCCCGAATACGGCGGTCGCCAGCCCAGCGAGAACGCCCACGACAAGATGACTCGGGCGAGGAGGATGATCCAGTAGATGGTCAGCAGGATGCACAGCACCTGCGCCAGTGCGCTCTGGGCGCAGATCATGGTTGGGGATGCCCCTTCGGAGGCGTCCTAGAACTGGTTGTAGAAGTCACCGCCCGCGATCCGTTCCCGATCCTCCGCGGAGACCTCGATGTTCGCCGGCGTGAGGAGGTAGACGCGGTTAGCGACCATCTCGATCTTGCCGTCGAGCCCGTAGACGAGGCCTGAGGCGAAATCGACCAGACGTCGGGCGATCGTGTCGTCGGTGCTCTGCAAGTTCATGATCACCGGGACCCCGTCCTTGTACCGGTTGGCGATGTCGCGAGCCTCGTTGAACCGGCGAGGCTCGGACTTGTGGATGGATGACGCCGTCGAACGCCGGGAGGGGATCGTCCGCACTAGACCGATCTCGTCCGGATCGCCGTGCTCGGCGCGGACGGCGTGAGGCCGCTGGAGACGCCGAACCGGCGCGGGTTCGGGCTGGGCGGCGACGTCGTCGAGTTGCTCGATCTCATCTTCCTCGACGAGGCCGAGGTATGTGAGCGTCTTCTTCCACACGCCTGGCATGTCTCCTCCTACGTACCTGCGGGAGGCCGTTCGCCGAACAGGGCCGTCCCGACCCGGACCATCGTAGCG
Organism: Actinomycetota bacterium; assembly: GCA_046728055.1. Lineage (GTDB taxonomy): Bacteria > Actinomycetota > UBA4738 > UBA4738 > HRBIN12 > AC-69. Next base: position 1,740 of record JBKPDU010000085.1, read on the forward strand.
CCTTCCTCCACGGCGACCTCGTAGTCCATGGACATTCCCATCGAGAGCTCCACGGCCCGAGGATGCGCCGCCCTCACCTCCGCCAGCAACTCGCGGAGGCGGATGAACCATGGTCGGGTGTCCTCGGGCACCTGTGGCATGGGTGGAAGCGTCATGAGCCCTTGAAGCTCGAGGCCGTCCATGGTCGAGACCTCGTCGGCGAAGCCGACGCACTCCTGCGGAGCTACCCCCGTCCGCTCGCCAGTAAAGTCAACCTCGATGAGCGCCGGGATCCGACGGTCCCGCTGCGCGGCACGCCGAGACAGGCGAGCCGTGGCCTTGCCCGGCGTCAGCGTCTGCACCACATCGGCCAGGTCGGCAACCCGATGCGCCGTGTGGCTCTGCAGGGTCCCGATGAAATGCCACCGCGAACCCTCCATCGCCTTGCGCTTTGTCTCCAGCTCTCGCACGTAGTTCTCTCCGAAGTCCTCGATCCCGCCCTCGCTGGCCCAACGCAGGGCCTCCACCGGTACCGCCTTGGTCACCGCGACCAGACGAACCCCGGTCGGGTCCCGGCCTGAGCGCCGGCACGCCCTGACGATCCCCTCCCGGACGCGGGCCAGGTTCGCCAACACGGCCTCGCGGGAGTCTAGCACCATGAGTGAACAGAAGTTGACAACAGTTTAAGGACGTTGACCCAATTCACAGGATGGCCAGCCATGGCGTGTGTTGGCCGGTCGACCGCGGATCCGGCCTCAGGAGGTGAGGGGCGGGGGGCCTGCCCAGAGGCGGGGGAAGGGCGCCTCTCGAACCATCGTGCCTCCCGCCCCACGACCGTCGGCCGCAGGACGAAGGTCCCGCGTTCAACTCTTCAGGAAGTCCGGGATGTCCAGGTCCTCTTCCGCGTCGAACGGCACCCGCTCGGGCACCGGCTTGAAGATCTCGTCCTCCTCGTCGATGAGGATCGAAGGCACCGCTCCCGGCACCTCCTCGTCGGCCGCTTCGGGAACCCTCACCGGCTCCTCCAGGATCCGTGACAGCCGTCCTTCCCGCGCGGTTCGCTCGGTGAGCTTGTCGAAGCCCGCGGCGATGACCGTGACCCGCACCTCTTCCCCCAGTGCATCGTCCACCACCGCTCCGAAGATGATGTTGGCGTCGGGATGCGCGACTCGCGTGATCGCGTCGGCCGCCTTGTTGACCTCGTGCAGCTTGAGGTCCGACGGACCGGCGATCGACAGCAGCACCCCGCGCGCGCCTTCGATGGATGACTCGAGGAGGGGCGAGGAGACGGCCGCCTTCGCGGCGTCCTCCGCCCGATCCTCACCCGATCCGTGACCGATCCCCATCAACGCCGAGCCCGCCCCGAGCATCACGGCCTTCACGTCGGCGAAGTCCAGGTTGATGAGGCCGGGTGTGGTGATGAGCGACGTGATTCCTTCGACGCCCTGATACAGGACCTGGTCCGCCATGCGGAAGGCGTCGACGATCGGCGTGTGCGGGTCGGAGACCTGGAGCAGCCGGTCGTTCGGTACCACGATGAGGGTGTCGACGGCCTTCTTCAGCTCCGAGATCCCCAGATCGGCCTGCGTGGCGCGCTTCCGCCCCTCGAACCCGAACGGTCTGGTGACCACGCCGATCGTGAGGGCACCGGCCTTTCGGGCCATCTCGGCTACGACGGGAGCGCCGCCGGTCCCCGTGCCGCCCCCCTCACCGGCGGTGATGAAGATCATGTCGGAACCCTTCAGGAGCTCCTCGATCTCCTCGCGGTGCTCGTCGGCGGCTCGCCGCCCGACCTCGGGGTCCGACCCCGCGCCCAGGCCTCGGGTGGTCTCCCGGCCGATGTCCAGCTTCACCTCGGCGTCGGACATCAGCAAGGTCTGCGCGTCGGTGTTCACGGCCACGAACTCCACGCCTCGGAGCCCAGCCTCGACCATGCGGTTGACCGCGTTGACTCCCCCGCCCCCGATACCAACCACCTTGATCACGGCGAGGTAGTTCTGAGGAGTCTCCATCCTCGACCTCCGCTCCCCCGGGTGCTTCCGCCCCCGGTCTACCTGGGGAAACGCCGCTTCGAACCCCCTCGGATGTGAACCTCTAGTTGAGCGTTATTGG
>JBKPDU010000086.1:0-3521 GCA_046728055.1 Actinomycetota bacterium
GGGATCGAGTCGGCCACGCGTTCGAGCGCCCGAACCACGATCGCACCCTGGCAGGCGGGGAGCTCGGCCTCGAGCCCGAGCCGACGCCCCTCGTCGAACCACCACCACGACACGAACCGGGATCGCTCGGCGTCGAGGTCATCCTCGATGGAGGCTCGCCTCTCGAGGTCGGCCCGATGCCGGATCGTGGCGCTGGACACATTCTTCGCCCACGAGATGAGGCCTGCCTCCTTCTCTGGCGATGCGAAGCGGGTCAGCTCGACCACCTTGTCCAGGCCGAGCTCGCCGGTGGCGAGGGCTCAGACACGCGAGGAAGTCGATCCAGCGCATTCGCGGCGGCGATCCACCGGTGGGCCTTCCAACTGGAGATGCCGTAACGCATGGAGATCCAGTGGGCGGTATCCCGCGCGCCAGAGTCACGCCAGGATTCGCGCCGATCCACCTCAGCGATCAGCGAGAGCAGTTCGCGTTGGCCGCGACAGACGCTCGCGTGCACGGCGTCGACCGTCGCTACGAGGTGCTCGTCGGAATGGAAATCGTTCCTGCCCACGCGCGACACCAACCGATCCGGGGGAGGAACGTACAGTCATTCTATCGAACATGTGTTCGTATTGTCACGCCTCCTCAGTCTCTTTCCCGCAGAAGACGCCGGCGGACCGCAACACGATCAGCGCGATGGCGGTCCTTTCCCCGAGTGAGCCAGCACCGCGCCAGGCGGTGCACGATTGCCAACTGCACTCGAAACGGCGGCCGTACCGTGAACTCTTCAGGCGCAGTAGGGTGCGCTCGAAGGGGTGAGGCTTCGTGAGGCCCCATATCACGACCGTCTGGTTGATGGGTGTTGTGCTCCTCGTCGGGTGCGCATCGGGCGAGGGTGGCGCGCCCACCCAAACCCCGACCCCGTCCGAGGTGGTCGAGGTGGACGCGACGGAGTACGAGTTCAGTCTGCCTCCCGACGTCCGCGGTGGCGTGGTCTCGATGCGGTTCACGAACACCGGAAGTCTCCCCCATGAGTTCGCCTTCGGGCGGATCGATCCGGGAAGGGGTCCAGAGGACGTTCAACAGGTCCTCGAGTCCGGGAAGGAACCGCCGGACTGGATGCATGACGTTGCCGGCGTTCCCGCCCTCAGTCCAGGTAGGAGTGTGACGGTCACCCGGGCGCTCGAGCCAGCCACGTATGTCTTCCTTTGCTTCTTCCCATCGCCGGACGGGATCCCCCACGCCCAGCTGGGCATGTACGAAACCTTCCAGATCGCCGGCGACACGGGCGACGCGCCACCTCGAGCGGACCTCGTGATCTCTGCAGGGGGCGAGGGAGTCAGCGTGCCGGAGATCACGGCCGGAGAGCACATCGTGGAGCTCCGCAACCAGGGGCCGGGGAAGCACGGTTTCCTCATCCTGCGGCCCGAGGATCCCAATGCCACGTTCGAGCAGGTCTTCGCCTCCGTCGAGAAGTGGTTCGAGGGGGGCCTCGCGGGGCCGGCTCCGACCACGTTCGTCGGAGGGATGCAGTCGATCCCGGCGGGGACATCCGTGTTCGAAACGATCACGTTCGAGGCGGGGACGTACATCGTGTGGGACGAGGACAGCGACGACTCCGTGAGCGTTACGGTCTCGTAGCCGATCCCATAGAGATCGCCACGCAAGGGATAGGACAAAAGGGCAGGCATATTCTTGTGCCCCCCGGGCTGCCGAAAGGCTTCTCGTTTGGCGCCTACTCGAGGTAGCCGAGGCCCCGGAGGTGTTCCTCCATCTCGTCGGCCTCGGTGTCGGTGACCGAGCGCTCCTCCTCGCGCGCCTGTGACGCGGGGGCGCTCTCTCCTGCACGGACGCTCGCCTCCGTGCCCACGATCTCGTGAAGGACGCGGCCCGAGTGCTTGATGGAGGCCGGCGCGTCGAGCGCGGCAAGGATGGTCGGGGCAAGGTCGATCAGCAGCGGCTGTTCGTCGAACGCCGCCACCTTCGGCCCCACGGCCACGATCACGCCCTCCGGCCGGTGGTCTCCCGAAACCCAGTCGGCGTCCTCGATTGCGTTCTTCGCGTGCGTGAGCGAGTACCCCTCGGCCGGCTCCATCAGGATGTCGGGCGCGCTGTCGGCGTGCTTGCCCTTGAAGATCTCCTCGCGCCGGTAAATGGCCTTGACCGGCTTGCGACCGGTCTTCGGGTCGACGAAGGTCGATATCCGGTCCATCAGGCCGTCGCGGACGCGTTCGAAGTCGCCGGGGTCGACGATCCCGTCGGGCTCCCGACCGGCCAGGTTGATCGAGACGCCCTCGCCCGTCGAGCGGATCGAGGTGTAGGCCCTCGTCTTCGACCACACGACGGGCTGCGGGAGCGAGACCTTCCCGTGCAGGCCGAGTATGTCGTAGACCTTGCGGGCCACCTTGCGCATCGGCCCCCACTGCATCGGGCCGAACACGACGTTCGACGCGCTGAACTCGAGGTAGCCGAGCTGCTTCAGCAGCCGGTCCATGTTGATCGTGCGGGCGCACGACTGGAACCCGTGGTCCGACATGAACAGGACGATGTCGTCCTCGCGCGTGCGCGAGACGAACGAGCCCATCGCGTCGTCGAGCTGCCTGTAGACGTCACGAACCTTGGCCGCGAGCGGGGTCCCCGAGAGTCGCGCGTAGTCGGGGTGATCGGGTGCCACGTGGCTCGACAGACAGTGCTGCGTACGGTCGACGCTCACCCACACCGAGGCGAACAGGCCCCAGTCGGTGTTGTCCATCAGCCACTCGGCCGCCCGGATCCGCTTCCCGGTGATGTCGAGGGCCTCGGCCAGGTACGGCTCGGGCCGGTTGCGGTATGTGGTCCAGGACATGCCGTTGATCGGCCAGGGCGCGCCGTCCTTGACGAGCTGCTGCTCGAGGTCGGCCGGGTGCGTGAACGGGCGGCCCTTCGGCAGGACGCCGCCGGCGACGATCTTCCCGTCGATGTCGGGCGGCGGGAACATCAGCGGGACGTCGGCGTAGACGCCGGTCTTCCCGGCGGCCGAGAGGTCCTCGACGAATGTCCGCTCCCTGATCGAGCGGTAGGTGACCGGATACTGCTTGTGGGTGCCCGGGACGGTCTCGAGGATGTCGTAGACACCGTGGTCGGCCGGGTCCACGCCGGTCAGGAAGGACGGCCAGGCGGACCAGGAGTGGGTGGGGATGGTCGAGCGCAGGACGGAGCGCTGGCCGCGGTCGATCAGGGCTTGGAGGTTGGGAAGATCCCCACGGTCAAGCAGTGGATCCAGGATGCGCCAGTCGGCGCCATCCCACCCGATCAGCAGAACTCGCGACATCAGATCCCTCCATGCACAGGGCCGGTGGAGTCTACAGACGTGGTCGCGCCGGCTACGCGCCGCGGCACCTGGGTAACCCGTGGCGAGCGAAGGATCGAAAGAGTCTCAGCTGAAACGACCGCTAGGGCAGGATGTTCTGATTGAGCCGAAACACGTTGTCGGGGTCCCAGGCTCGCTTCAGCTGCGTCAGCCGCTCGTACTTGGCGTCGCCATAGACCGACCGCACGACATC
>JBKPDU010000087.1:0-4518 GCA_046728055.1 Actinomycetota bacterium
GGTCCGTGACGTAGACATTTCCGGTGTCGTCGACGGCGATCCCGCCGGGGAAGCCGAGCTGACCGGCCCGCCCGCCGGGCTCGCCCGGCCTGCATCCAGTCACCCTGGTGCAGACTTCGAACCCCTCCCCACCGCCGGGCACGACGTCGAAGCCCCAGGCCCGGGCGAATTGCCCCGCCGTCGTGAAGGTACTCACCCGCTGGTTCACGTGCTCGGTGGCATAGAGCCCTCCAGCGCCGTCGGTCGCGACGCCGAGCGGGATGCCGAGCTTTCCAGCCCCGCCACCGCTCCCACCGATGACGGCCACCGGCTCGAATGCCGCCACCGATTCAGTCAGGAGCGGGACGCCGAGCTTTCCAGCCCCGTCACCGCTCCCGCCGATGACGGCCACCGGCTCGAATGCCACCACCGATTCAGCCAGCGCCAGAGGGACGGCAAAGGCCGCCACCGCGACGACCGTCGCGGCTCGTGCGGAGGCGCGCGCGAGCGCCGCCAGCGCCACTCGCAACCGACGATTGTCGCCTGCGTGGTCGTGCTCGATCATTCGTTTCTCCAGATGCGCTCTGGCTCTGGCGTCGCGCCAGACGTCCTCCCATTAGACGGCCCTCGAAGCTCACAGGTTCTGGCCCAATCACGGTCTTGCGGGGCATGATCGCCACCGACCAACCGCTCTTGCACGGCGTGACTCGGCTGGCCTCAACATTTCGCGGAGCATCCGTCGAGCACGCGTGATGTCGATTGGCCGCTCTTCGTGCGCAATGATTGTCTTGTGATCCGTTACGGAGAGACGAAAGGGGCCGGTAGTCCCACCCGGCCCCTCTCGTCGTTCCGGGGAAACTGATCTAGGTCGTTCCGATTGCGACCAACGGGCGGGGGTACGCCTCACCGTCCGGTCCGTATCGGAACCCGGAAGGAGCCTCAGCGTTGTTCACCGTGACCCCTTCCTGGATCGAGACGAACGGGCGGGGGTACACCTCACCGTTCGCGGACCGGAACCCGGGGGGAGCCTCAACACGGCCCACGGTGGCCCCCCAGGGCCGAACCGCCGGTGCAGGTCCCGCATCGCCACCGACCAAGGCCCCGATCCCCAGGACTGCCACCAGGCTTGCCAGCACCAGTGCGGCCAGCCAGTACAACTCGAACGGTCGGTGGGATTTCTCAGCTCCGATGGTTCCCGTGGTAGCGCTCATTGCTCCACCTCCTTCGCTCTGTTCGAAGGGTAGGAGGCCGACCAGCGAGAGGCGGTGATGGAGGCCACGACCTCGATGTGTCATCGATCACGGCCAAGAATTCGGCGGTGCGACCCTGGGGTGCTCTGGCTTGCGGAGAGGTCTGGACGACTTCTCCCTAGGGGTACGCAAATCGCGTCACTGCCTCTGGAGCAGCAGCGTTCAGTACCATCAGCGACTCGCTCCAGTCGAGGAGGCATTCGATGCTGCTCGCTCGTCTACTTCGCCCAAGAGGTGAAGGATGACGAAGGGCGGGCAACCGGATCGAGGACTGCCTCGAGACGGTCGAGGCTTCCTTTGGGACAGTCGCCGTCCATCAGATAGACGCCGGGAACCCCGTCCGATCGCCGCCCGGATCCGTCCGGCCTCGTGAGCCCGCAGGAGCGCATCGGCGATCTCGGCGCGAGCGCGGCCGTTCGCGCCTTGAGCTCGCTGGGGGAGGTCCTCCGTCAATGGCCCATCCACCGGTCCATAGGCATAGAGGTTGTCCCCGAAAACGAGCTTTGCCTCACTCGAGACCGCTCCCTCGATGACGGCGCTCATCAGCGGCGGATGAAGGTCGGGCCACCTCGCATACGGCGGGTTGGCGCAGTGGTAGATCACGGTCGCGCCTTCGCATACGCGCTTCGCGTCGGTCGCATTGGCAACGTTCGCGGCCACGACCTCCACGCTTCCCGGGAGATCGGCTCGGCCGCTCGAGTTCGCTGCTCGTACATGTTCACCCCTCGCGGCCAGATGACGGGCAACGGCGAGGCCGAGTGGGCCCGTGCCCATGACCACTTGGATCTCGCCCTCGTTCATCTCCTTCCCTCGCCTCGCGCGCTCGCTGCACGGCGACCGCCGGCTCACGTCCTCGCGCCGTCGCGTGAGCCTAACGACAGTGAAGCGATCGATCCGTCATTGGCACTCGCGCTTCCTGTGTCCCTCCCGCCGAAGCTTCGCGTGACGACCGCTCAGACTAACCAGATGCCCTTCTACCTGCGGATATTTATTCGAGTACGTCCAGTTGGGTGCACGGGGATCGGGGAGTCGCCCTGAGGCTCCCGGTTTCTCCACGCTTTTCATCCTCTCTCCCGGTGACCGCCGGATTGTCGGCTGGTCACCGCTCGCGCCAGGTCTAAGCGCCGATTCCATCAGCCGATGTCGGGCGCGGGCCCATCGCGGATCACGCCACGCACCTCGTCTACCGAGACGGCGTCCCACGGGAACTCCACCATCCACCATGTGGCACCGGCCGATGCATACGGCGCCGGATCGGTGCCTGGTGGCAGCGCTGCGACGACGTCGTAGGGCTCCGCGAGGTCCTTCCCGAACTCCTTTCGCAGGATCGCAAGGTCGGGGACGATCTCGGCGAGCTGATCCGGGCCCTCGAGGTCGACGGGGAAGAACCCCTGGTACCGAGCGGCCCGCCGAAGCGGCCCCGCCTTCCCTGGGTATCCGCCGACCCACACCGGTACCCCCGGTCGCTGAACCGGCCTCGGCAGGAACCGCATGCCGTCGACCGTGTAGTGCTCGCCCCGGTGGTACACCGGCTCCCCAGTCCAGGCGGCCGTCAGGATCTCGAGGGATTCGTCCAGCATGCTGGCGCGCTGGCGGTCGTCGAGCTCCTCGCCGGTGATCGAGAGCTCTTTCCCGGACCGGTCGCTGCCGAGGCCGACTCCCAGTGTGAGCCGGCCGTCGCTCAGCCGGTCGAGCGTCGCGGTCTCCCTGGCGACCTTGACCGGTCGGCGCCGGGCGAGCGGCGTGACCATCGGGCCAAGCCGGATGTCATGAGTGGCGGTCGCGATGGCCGCGAGCGTGATCCAGGCGTCGGCCACGTCGGTCACCGGCTCCCGCCAGCGCACGTGATCCCAGACGAAGACGCCCTGCCAACCCGCCTCCTCCGCTTCCGCTGCAAGGCCGGCGACGACGCCGGGATCGGCCAGGGCATCGAAGGGCGGGAGGAAGAGTCCCGAGCGCATGGCACTAGCCGGAGCTCTCGCTTGCCTCAACGGCGTACGCCTCCAGGCGCTCGGCCAGCTCCTTCGGACGGCTCAGCGCAGGGGTGTGCCCTCCGTCGATCTCGTCGGGGGTGATCCTCAGGCGCTCTCGCGCCACGCGGCGGATGTAAGCAGCGGGGAACAGGCGGTCGTCGCGGCAGAGCAGCACCCGCGTGGGAACGGCCGGCCACGCCGCAAGCGGCGACGGCTCCCCCAACCGTGCCTCGGACTGCCTCCGGCTCCTCCTCAGCGCCTCGGACGCCAGCTCCAGTGGAACGTCCTGATAGAAGAGCGCGATGTCGTCTTCGTACCGCTCGTGTGCCTCCTCCTCGTACCTCGTGTTCGCCCAGTAGTCGGCCGGCGCCTCTTTCGGCGCAGGGATCATCGGCGCGACCAGGACGAGGAGCTCCGCCGGCGCCCGTTCGCACACGAGCGAGGCCGTGAAACCGCCCAGCGACTGGGCGACCACGACGAGATCGGTTCGGTCCCCGATCGCCTCGACCACGGCGTCGGCGTACTCGGGGAGCCCGGCGGCGTCGTCGTCGCAGGGGAGATCGGGCGCGACGACGTCGTGCCCGCGTTCGCGGAGCTCGGCCTCCACCAAGTGCCAGTACCAGCCAACGTCGCCGGCGCCGTGGATCAGGACGAATGTGACCATCCTGGCCTCCTTGTGTGCTCCAGTCTCCCTTCTGGACACCATTACCCCGCATGAAACGACGCCCTGGAGTCCATGGACTCATCGGTTCGATGAGGCGAACGTGGGGCGCAGGTGCTGCCAAGCCCGTTCAGCGACGACGGGCCCTAACGATCCAGGCCCGCGAGTCGAACCAGACGCCGTCCCTGCTCGCATGCGCTGCGAGCGCCTCTCGGAGGCGCCCGAGTGCCCGCTCCGCCGATGCGGTGCCCAAACGCGCAAGCGCCTCCTTCGTGCACGTGAAGCCGAGGACCCACTCGATCGCGGCCGCGACGTCCCGACCGTAGTAGATGGGTTGGTGGACGTCGGTGAAGGTTACGTCCGCGAAGCCCGCCGCATCTAGGATCCCCTCGACCTTCGCCGGATCGGCCAGCGAGAAGGGATCGGATGCCTCCGAGGCGGGCGCTTTTCCGGAGCCTTCCAGGGCTTCCTCGATCGCCAAGGACCACTCGTTCTGCCCGTGTCCCTGCCAGACCATCATCACCAGTCGGCCGGCGGGCCGCAGGGCCCGTCCGACATTGGCGAAGGCGACAACGGGATCCTGGAAGAACATCGTCCCGAACCTGCTGATGGCGAGGTCGAAACGCTCCGGTGGGAAGGGGTGGACCTGCGCGTC